>CAZLRN010000022.1:0-19573 GCA_964561715.1 uncultured Spirochaetales bacterium | reverse complement strand
CTCTTCGGTCGGGCTATCGATGGCAGCTTTCCCGAAGCTCCCAGGTGCCCATTGCCCTCCTCTTTTGCCTGGTAACGGGCTACCGCGAGGAGCTTTTTTTTCGCTCCTACCTCCTGACTCGTTTTGCCGACCTCGGATTGAAACCCGCATTAGCCGCGACCATCAGCACGGCCCTATTCGGTATCGGACACCTCTATCAGGGGTGGGGCGGAATGCTCTACGCCGTTATGCACGGCGCGCTCTTCTCCTACATATTCTTCAAAAAACGCAACCTTCACATGCTCGCTCTTTCCCACGGATTGTACAATTTTACGATCCTGCTCATTAGCACCAAACTGCCTGTTTGATCATTTTTTGTTGACAAAGGCCCCAAATAGCTCTACTCTAGCCGAATGAAAGATGTAAAGGAATTGATCCCTCATCGAGAACCGTTTCTGTTTGTAGACAATATTGAAAAAGCCGATGATGAGGAAATCATCGGATATAAGAAATTCACGGACAAAGACTTTTTTTTCAAAGGCCATTTCCCTGATTATCCTGTTGTGCCTGGAGTCATTTTGGTCGAAACCCTCGCTCAGTGTGGGGGTGCCGGAATCAAGCTACTGGGAACCGTGGACAGCGAAGCCCTCTTTTTCCTGGCCACTATCAGCAAAGCCAAGTTTAAAAGACAGGTAAGACCAGGGGACGAGGTCAAGATGATAATCAATAACCTACGAATTACAGACAGGATGCTCAAGCAGGGCGGAAAGGCTTTTGTCGGTGACGAGCTCGCCGCCGAAGCTGAATGGCTCTGCATCGTTGGTAGCGCACCCTAAACCTTCGAGTCCCGGCATTCGGCAAGAATTAATAAATTGGAGATTCAAAACCTGTTAGACACTATACCCAAGCTTCTGCGGGACCTCGCCGTCAATAGGGCCGCGTGCACTGTTCTACTCGAGAAGGATGAAAACGGAATCTTTCAGCCCATCATCTGGAAAGAGTTTTACGATCGCTGTCGCTCCTTTGGCGCTGGTTTGCTGGCTCTTGGGGTTAAAAAGGAAGATCATATCGGGATTATCTCGGAGAACCGAAGCGAGTGGCTCATCGCTGATCTCGGCATCTTGTGTATCGGTTGTGCGGATGTTCCGAGAGGCACGGATTCCATGGCCAACGAAATCGCCTTCATCCTGCAGCATGGAGATTGTCGCATAACCCTGGTCGAAGACGAAAGCCAGCTCAACAAGGTACTCTCGGTTCGGAATTCCGTTCCCAAGCTGAAAAGCATCATCGTAATCGATCCTCACTATGAAAAGACCGTCAAGACTCGAAGACGAATCAAGCTGTTTACTTTCAGCGAAGTACTCGAGCTAGGCAGGAAAAGGCTCCAAACAGATCCTGACTGCTTTGATCGTTGCATCAATAGTGGCGAACCGGCAGATCTAGCAACGATTATCTATACGTCCGGCACGACTGGAGAACCCAAAGGCGTTATGTTGAGCCATAGCAACTACATACATCAGATCAGAGCTCCGCTTACGCCGCTGGAAATCACCGAAAAGGATATACTTATTTCCGTCTTGCCGGTCTGGCATTCCTTTGAGAGAGCCGTGGATTATGTTGCCCTCTTTGCACCCGCAATATTGGCCTACTCCAAACCAATTAGCCAAGTGCTTCTGAGTGATATGGAGAAGATTTCTCCAACAATATTCCCATCTGTACCGAGGATATGGGACAAGGTCAAACAAGGGATCTACAAGAAAGTTGATGAAGAAGGTGGAATCAAGAAAAACCTATTTCTTTTTTTTGTTGCTGTCGGAACGGTCTACGCAAAACTCCTCAGCATGTTTCGTGGACTCAAACCTCAATTCAAACCTCGGATTAGATTTCTTGATGCTCTACTGAGTATCGTTCCGCTTATTCTTCTCGCCCCCTTCAACATCCTCGGGCAAGTGCTGGTCTTCCGGAAAATCAAGAACCGATTGGGAGGGAAATTCAGATTTGGAGTATCCGGAGGCGGGGCTCTTCCACCCCATGTCGATGATTTTTTCTCTGCTGTGGGAATTCTTCTACTCGAGGGATACGGCCTCACTGAGACTTCCCCTATCGTATCTGTTCGCAGCAACCGACGTCCGGTCCACGGCACGATAGGCGCACCTCTTCCCGATGTTCGGGTCAAGATCTTGGGCGATGATGGAAAAGAGCTGCCACCCGGCAAAAAAGGGGCGCTCTTCGTCAAGGGACCCAATGTCATGATGGGGTACTACAAAAAACCTGAAGAGACCGCATATGCAATACGAGAAGACGGTTGGCTCGATACAGGCGACCTTGCCATGCTTACCCATAGAGGAGAGATTAAAATTCTTGGACGCTCAAAAGAAACAATCGTTTTGTTGGGCGGAGAGAATGTCGAACCCGAACCGATCGAGGAAACCATCAAAGAGTCGCCTTTGGTCGACCAGGTAATGGTGGTTGGGCAGGACCAAAGGTATCTTGCTGCCCTTGTCGTTCCCTTAAGAGAGGCGCTCGAAGAATATGCCAGGCTGCGTGGCCTTTTTTATGAAAGCTACGAAGATCTTATTGCGGGGGAGCAAGCAAGAGAGCTTATCTCCGACGAGATCAATCAACTCATCGGTCCGAAGCGGGGATTCAAGCTCTTCGAGAGAATCCACAGGATTGCTCTTTTGGAAAAGCCTTTTGAGGCTGGCACAGAAATGACCCACACCTTGAAGATGAGAAGAAATATTATTGCTAAGATCTATCCTGACGAAATAGATAAGCTTTTCCGAGAAAAGTAAAAGACCACCGCCGAAGCGCGGCTTCGAAACTGCAGTAAACTCCCTATGTCAGAATTATTAATACTGCCTCATGCTCTGAAGCTTTCTCAGCTTCTTCATTTGCTTTCTCTTGAGCGCCTTTCTCTTGCGGTTTCTAATCGTGGAAGGTTTCTCGTAATACTCTCGCTTCTTCCACTCCCTGATAATTCCTTCCTTTTCGACCTGGCGTTTGAACTTTTTCAGCGCTTTTTCAAGAGGCTCATTTTCGTCTATCGCAACGAACGCTATGGTGAATCACCTCCTTTCATAGTGGTATTCGAGTCGCTTAAAGGTACATCCGAAAGCCATTCCATGTCAAGAACACCCTTTTGAACAAACGCATCCGGGTTCACGGCTACGCCGTTGACCCTGACCTCCCAATGCAGATGAGCTGCAGTGGAGAGTCCGGAGTTGCCCACAGTGCCTATCTGCTGCTTCTGTCTTACCTTCATGCCATTCTCGACAGTGATCCTATCGAGATGGAAATAGAGAGAGTAGACTCCAGGTAGGTGCTCGACAACCACCGAATTACCAGTTGTAATTCGGTGCCCCGCATAGACGATCATGCCGTCCGCACAGGTGTAGACAGGAGTTCCGGTGACGAGGCCGAAGTCGATGCCGTTGTGAATAGAGTTCAAGAAAGTCCCGTCAGGAAATGTGTACTTTCGAATATCGCCAAACCCAGCGGTTCGTACATCCTCTACCACCGGCAGAGTGAATAAATTTTCCTGGAACTGCGAGGTGGAGCGAAAAACTCGAAGCAGATCATAGAGCTTTCTAGCCTCTTCATCTTTCTTGGGATCCTTTCGGGTTAAAAGATCCGTCAGCTCTTCATTCAGGGGGATATTCTCAAATGGAAATCTGTAGGTTTTTATCTGAATGATTTTGGTATATCTGAACGAAAGATCTCGGCTCTCTCCGTAGGCTCGAATAGCATATGATCCGGCTTCCATGGTGCTCGGCAAACCAACGATCGCGGCATAACGCCATTGGCTATCGGAGGCCTGCAGCGGGAAAGCCTGAACAACGCTGTTATACCTCGGACTCGAAAGCGAAATCTGCACCGTCTCGACTTCTTCGGGGGTGTGTATGATGATCAGCATAGGATCACCTCGGGTGAAGACATCATGGCATTTAAGCTGTGCGAATGCGTTTGTCCCGGATAGAAGAAGGCTGATCACGAGGGCGAAAAGAGTCATCGCTTGAAGTCCTGTATGATTAGCTGGAAAACCTCGCCGCCTGAATAAGGAGACTTGGTAACTCGGTACACCACATCGATTCGTTCACCCTCTCTAAACCTCGGTTCGGCGCGATCTGCACCGTTCCATATAATCGCAGGCCATTTGAACTGGCCTGTCTCGAGAAGCAGTTTCAGATGAACTGGCCCTTTTTTGCCAAAATACTCTACTCCGGCGATGGTCAGATCTCGGGTGAGGAAAAGGAGTGGCGGATTTGCTTCGCCGTAGGGTTCAAAAAGCTCAACAACGCGGCCTAGGTCAGGGGTTAGATACTCCGGTGGCACCTCTGCATCGATCTTAATGACCTTCTCCCCCTTAGCTAATCTATCAAGCTTCTGAACCGCTGTTAAAAATCTTTCCTCGAATTGGCTCAGCTTTTCATTCGCCATAGTGAATCCCGCGGCGAAATCGTGTCCTCCAAAATCGGTGAGCAGATCCTCGAATCGAGTTAGGAGCTCTTTTATATTGTACTGCTGCGGGCTGCGCAGCGATCCGACGGCACGATCCTTTAATTCCGAAATGACGACAGCCGGCACATTCAGAGTGTTGACTAGCCTGGATGCGAGCAGCCCTGTTATACCGCGATCGATGTAGTCGCCGGAGACAAATACGAACTTCTCGTCGGTGGCTTCCAGGCTCTTTTTGGCTCCCGCCAATACTCGATCCCAGATCTTCTCTTCCTTCTTCTTTCGAAGCGAATTGAGATTAAAAATCATGGCGGCGAGATCCGCTCTTTCATCCTCCGAGTCTGTTAGCAACAGCTCGACGGCTTTATCCGGCTCACCCATTCTACCTGCTGAATTGAGAACAGGGCTGATATTCCAGGCAATATCCCGGGCAGCAATTCTTTTTCCCGACAACCCCGCCCGGACCATAATTTCCCCAATCGCGGGTCTCGCAGCGGTATTCATGGAGGCCATTCCCCTTTTGACAAAAATGCGGTTCTCATCGGTAAGGGGCATGATATCCGCAAGTGTCGCCAAGGCGACTAGTTCGAGCTTTTGGTCCATCCCATCAACCAGAGCTTTTTCCGATTGCAGGATCAAGGTGCGTGCGAGACTGACTAGCATTTCGAGCTCGCCCAGAGGCTGCTGTTGGTATCGAGCCACCCGGCTTTTTTCCCGCACCTTCGGAAGGCTCTGATCAGCGAACTGGGGGTACAACTCAGCGAGAGCCGGCCTGATATCCGTCAAAGGCACAGCAACGTCGCCACCGAAAAGCGTTGTGAAATAGTTTTTTTGCAGCTCCAGGTCAAAAACGTAGACATCCTCTCCCGAAAGGAAATCGGACGTACGGCTTTTCTCATAAGGAATTACTCCTGGAACGATAGCCTCGGAGAATCGCTCTGTCTCGATGAGATTACGAATTTTCGCTCCCTCTAGCACGAAGGAGTTGTTGAGCGGCCGAATATTCAAGAGAGTGATGGTGGATCCGAAATAGCGCGTCTTTGTAAATAGAAGCGCCCAATAGAGCTTGAAGACTACCCCGCATCCAGCCAGGTCTTTGAAAGGATAGCCGTCCTCCTCGATTTTTGGATTGATAATAGCCAATGCGTTCGGCACGCTGGTCTGGGGGTAGTGATGGTCGACCACGATCGTATCGATGCCTCTCTTTTGCGCCAGGTCGATCTCGTGCTGATTGGAAATCCCGCAGTCTACCGTAATGAGCAATGTCGCACCCGATTTTTCGATTCTTTCGATATCCGAAGGACTCAGTCCATAAGCATCATCACCGATGGGAACCGCCCAGTCGACGATGCCTCCTAGCTCTCTCAGAATTTCTACGAGAAGAACAGTGGATGTAACGCCATCCACGTCCCGATCACCGTACACAAAAAACTTTTCACCGCCTTCGATTGCGGCGTTGATTCTGTCCACAGATACTTCCATTTGGCCGAAGGCAAAGGGATTGTGCTGAAAGCGAAGATCATCTTCGAGGTAAAAGCATATCGCTCGAGGGCTCACGATCTCTCTCCTGACCATTATCGAGGCAGCCAGGAGATCCACTCCGTAGGTTTTGGCTAGAGCCTTTACCTCTTTGGAATCAATCTCGGATTTGTCCCAATTCATCAATTGCTTATTTCTTCGAAAATCGAATCGGTGGATGGTACTTCGGCAGAACCAAGCCGGTAAGCCTCTGATACGAGTGCCTCTACCTCATCCAGCCCCCTTGAGTCTTCTGCGTGTATAAGGCAGAGCCCCTCGCCTCGTTTCACCCTATCGCCTCGCTTTTTCTTAAACTCCATCCCCACAGCCGGAAGGATTTGATCCTCCCTTCGAATTCGACCTGCACCGAGAAGAGTGGCAGCCACACCGATGCTGTAGGCGTCCAAGGCCTGGATAACCCCCTCGTGCTGAGATTTCACCTCGCGAACAATCCGTGCTTGCGGTTCTTTTACCGGATTCTGTAGGATTTCCACATCGCCACCCTGATATCGCACATTAGCCAAAAATTTATCCCACGCCGAACCATTCCTTATTTTCTCTTCGCAGAGGTTGCCCGCTTCGTCAATCGTTGAACATATTCCACCCATTAGCAGCATTTGTTTCGTGAGCCCGAGAGTCACGGCCATGAGGTCTTCGGGTCCATTGCCGCGAAGACACTGGATGGCTTCTCTCACCTCCAGAAAATTGCCCACCGTGTATCCGAGAGGCTGGTCCATATCAGTGATCAATGCCGTTACTCTTCTGTCAAGGGACGTCCCTGTCCTGCAGAGCGATTGAGCGAGCTCTTGAGCCTCTTTTCTGCTCTTCATGAACGCACCGCTTCCAGTTTTGACATCGAACACCAGTCCCTCGGCTCCCTCAGCGAATTTTTTTGATAGGATGCTCGCCGTGATGAGCGGAATCGATTCGACAGTAGCTGTGACATCACGTAGTGCATACATCTTTCTATCAGCGGGGACAATGCTGTCGCTCTGTCCAATCATTGCGAATCCGATCTCGCTCAGTCCATTCAAAAACTCCTCAGTTCCAAGATCTGTTCGGTACCCTTGAATGGACTCGAGTTTGTCGAGAGTACCGCCAGTGTGTCCTAGCGACCGGCCACTCATCATTGGTACCTTTAAGCCACAGGCAGCTGCAAGAGGTGCGAGGATGAGAGACACCTTGTCCCCTACACCACCGGTGGAATGCTTGTCGATGAAGGGCCCTTCTATCTGAGAGAGATCGATCACATCTCCGGAGTCGATCATAGCCCTCGTGAGAAATCCGGTCTCTTCGAAGTTCAACCCTCGGAAAAAGATGGCCATAAGCAACGACGATATCTGATAATCGGGTATTTCTCCATCTACGTATCCGCTGACTAGATATCTAATCTCTCCCTCCCTTAGTACCTGCCCCTCTCGCTTTTTGCGGATTAAGCTCACCGCATCCATAGAGAACTCCTCAGGCTTACTGAAGTGTGACCTGTTTTAGTGGGATATATTCGGCCCCTTGAGGCTTGAGAATAGATTCGAAGAGAATCAGCCTGTCAAGCGTAAAGGACTCTTCCGTCTCAGGGGGAAGGGCCAGAAAATCAAGATTCCCCGAACCAATCTCAGCACCTCTCCCATGCGGGCTACGCGCTTTTTCGACCGAAGGGCCCCTCCGCCTCCCGCCTCCGTACCTCTTTCGGGCGATGGTAATGTGAGGAATGAAACCTCTCTTGTCCTCCCTATACCCCAAGGTGCGAATGAGCTCGTGAAAGGTTCTGTATAGCGCTCTCAGCTCCTCAAGACCCTCTCGAATTCCGACAAATAGAACCCTGGGAGCGCCCTTTTTCGGGAAGCACTCGACTTCAGCCATGGATGCGCGAATGGGCGAGCCATGCAATTTGTCCATTAGCTCCACGAGGCGTTCCACTTCTGCAATAGCAGTGTCACCGAAGAAATGCAGAGTTATGTGGAGAATCTTAGATCTTGCTGGTTTCCAATCGCCGTACGTATCCTGCCACGTCGCGATCCATCTGTGAAGCTCTCGAGTGGTTGGTTCCGGGAGCGGTAGACCCGCAAATACCCTCTTAGTGGATGTATCTCTCACTATCATATGATGCCTTGAGCATACTCGAGGCTATTCAATTTTGTTTCAAGAAAGCCTTGAAGCAGCCGGTACAGAGTACTTTTTAGAGCATCGAGCGAAGCATCCGATAATCTGTAGCGTAAAGCCTGATCCAGGGATTCGCGGGTCGAACGTTCGAGAAATCGCCGAGCGCCAGGGTCGAGCACAAAACGTGAGTTCTCATCGCAGTCCTGGCATAAAAAACCCGTTGATAGGCTGCTCAGAGCAGCCGTCTCTTCGGTGGCCAGCAATCTTCCACAATGATCGCAGCGGCCAAGAGCCGGATCAAAACCGCAGAGCCTTAGAAACCGCCAGAGAAATTGAACCGATATGTATATAGGCCGAACCGAATCTGCGTGATTTAGCAGATCGAGACACTCGATGTAGAGCGAGAAAAGCTCGGGATCGTTATCCCCTCCCCCATAGGATTTTATTATCACCTCGGTCCAGAGAGTTGCGGTATAGTAGAGCTCCAGATTCTTGCGAAGAGATTCGAAAATCCGTTGAATGACCATATCTGTAATCTTATACACATTTTTCACGGGATCTCGATAGAGGTAGACCGTGGAGAGGCAGAAGCTCTCGGTAGCGCCTCTCAACCGACTCCTGTTTTTCTGGGCTCCATGAGCGATTGCGTTGACTATGCCCATGGTATCGGTCAGCAGAGTCACGCCTTTGTGGTACTCACCTATTCGATAGGATTTAAGGACAATCCCTGTTGTAACGAAATTTCTGAACATTGCATTCATCCCATTCAAACACACCACAAACCCTTTGTCAATTTCTACGATCTTGACGCCGATTGTGGGCGTGATTACCTTGTTACTATATAAAACAGACGAATCCGCGGGGGAAAGAATGACCGATAACCAAATAGTGCCAGCAGATCAGGTGCTTCCCAACACTCTTAGAATTCTGCCGTTGTCCGGGAAACCGATTTTTCCTGGAATTTTTACCCCCATGATGATCCGATCTGACCAAGACCTCGAAGTCGTCGACATGGCAATCGAAGGTAATAAGTTCCTCGGCTTGCTCCTCTTAGACTCCGAGGATGTAGAACAGCCTGGAGAGGACGAGTTCTATCGCGTTGGCACTGTTGCGAAGATCGTCAAGACCTTAAATTTGCCAGATGGAGGCAAGAACATCTTTATCTCGACCTTGAAGCGATTCAAGGTCATGAAATTCCTCAGCGACAGCCATCCATTTACCGCTGCGATCAAATACCTAGAAGATTCCAATTTTGCCTCGAATGAGGTAAAGGCCCTCACCCGCTCTCTAATAAATGAGATGAAGCAGATCTCCGAAAACAACCCTCTCTTTTCAGAGGAAATGCGGCTGAATATGGTCAATATCGATCAGCCGGGGAAGATTGCCGATTTTATCACCTCCATTCTGAATATCGAAAGGCAGGAGCAACAGCAGATCCTGGAGACTCTGGATGTGCAGAAGAGGATGGAGCATGTCCTGATATTCATCAAAAAGGAAGAGGAGCTGCTCAAAATACAAAAGAAGATTCAGAAGCAGATCAATGAGAAAATATCAAAGAGCCAACGAGAGTATTTCCTCAAAGAACAGCTTAAGGCGATCAGGCAAGAACTGGGCATGCCCGCTGATGCCAAGAGTCAGGAGTTTCAAAGGCTTAAGGCAACATTCGAGACTCTCGATTTGCAGGGAGAAGTGAGGGAACAGGTGGAGCAGGAGCTAGAGAAGTTCTCTCTTATGGACCCCAATGCATCGGAGTTCGTGGTAACCAGGAATTACCTCGAAACCATTGTCTCCCTGCCCTGGAAAGATCCTCCGGCAGAGAACGTTGACTTGGACAAAGCTCATAGAATTCTCGACGCGGATCACTACGGTCTACAGGATGTGAAAGAGAGAATCCTGGAGTATATCGCCGTACGCAAGCTCAAGAAGGATACAAAGGGGTCGATTCTCTGCCTCGTGGGTCCTCCCGGTGTCGGGAAGACATCGGTCGGAAAATCAATTGCCAGAGCTCTTGGAAAAGAGTTCTTCCGGTTCTCCGTCGGCGGCATGCGCGACGAAGCCGAAATCAAGGGTCACAGGCGAACCTACGTAGGGGCCATGCCGGGTAAAATTATTCAGGGATTGAAAATCGTTAAAACCAAGAACCCAGTGTTCATGATAGATGAGATCGACAAGCTGGGCGCCTCGTTTCAAGGGGATCCCTCCTCCGCGCTTTTAGAGGTCCTCGATCCGGAACAGAATATCAATTTTCGCGACCATTACCTCGATCTGCCCTTCGACGTATCGCAGATCCTCTTCATCACGACGGCTAATACCCTGGATACGATACCCGCTCCCCTGCTGGACAGGATGGAGGTGATTAGGCTCTCCGGATACATCTCTAAAGAAAAGCTGTCTATAGCGCGACGTTACCTGATTCCTAAATCTCTCGAGCGTACAGGTTTGAGCAAAAAGGACGTAAAGTACGATCAGGCGAGTCTTCTCGCCATCGCTCAGGATTACAGCCGCGAAGCGGGCTTGAGAAACTATGAGAAAGCTCTCGATAAGATCCACAGAAAGATCGCCAAGCAGAGCGTTCTGAAGGAACTGAAACTTCCCGTTTCCATAACAAAGACTGACCTGGCGGATTACCTCGGGAAACCCATCTTCGTAGAGGATGATCAAAAGACGATCATCAAACCGGGAATGGCAATCGGACTGGCCTGGACCTCAATGGGCGGGGCGACGCTGACTATAGAGGCCGTGGCCAATCCCGGCAAGGAGGGCTTCCGATTGACCGGACAGATGGGCGATGTCATGCAGGAATCGGCCAGCATCGCCTACACCTTTATACGACAGGTGGCGGAAGGATTCGGCGTCTCGAAGGAGTTCTTCGAGAACCATCAGATCCATCTGCATATCCCGGCTGGAGCCACCCCTAAGGACGGTCCCTCGGCGGGCATTACAATGGCCAGCGCTCTTCTATCACTGGTCCGCGGCAAAAAGATAAAGAGCAATCTCGCGATGACTGGAGAGCTTTCACTCGTGGGGCGCGTATTGCCCATTGGAGGACTAAAAGAGAAAACTATCGCCGCAAAGCGGAACAAGATAAAGCAGATCATCATTCCGCGGCAGAACAAGAAAGACCTTGACGAGATCCCTGATCACATCAAAAAGGGAATCGCCTTTCACCTCGTTGAGCATATGGACGAGGTCATCGAGAAGATTTTCTGACGGCTATTCTCTGCTATTCGTGTCGATAAATATTGTGACGGGACCGTCATTGATGAGAGAGATCTCCATTTCGGCTCCGAACACGCCTGTTTGCACCGGTTTTCCAGACTCCCTTTCAATCGCGCTAACAAAGTATTCGTAGAGGGGCACGGCTCTATCAGGTTTAGAAGCACGGTTGTAAGAAGGGCGATTGCCCTTTCGAACATTTGCATGTAGCGTAAACTGACTCACAACAAGTATTTCGCCACCGGAATCCTCGACTGATCGATTCATAACTCCCTCCTCATCGTCAAAAATCCGAAGCTTTACGATCTTCCCGGCAAGCCAATCGGCGTCTTCTCGGCCATCCGAATCCTCTATGCTTACAAATACCAGCAAGCCCGCTTCAATTGTGCTCCTGATTTTCCCATGAATCGTAACCTGAGCCCCCTTCACTCTCTGTATGACTGTTCGCATAGGGCACACTATAAGCCTATTCCATCTACATGTCAGCGCGCCTATGTGCCTATTAGAGGAGACGGCATCGCGGCGTTTGGTCTCTTCTTTGATATCGTGTATAATGAATCGCGGTTTTTCCGTACAACTGAGGAGAAACGAATGAAAGCTGAAAAAACCAATCGGGAGAAATGCGTTTTCAAGATCGAAGAGACAGTTAAGGGCATCAGCACGCTGCTCAGAGAGCTCAACACCGATATGTCCCACTACAATCTTGAAGCCTGTGAAAACTGCAAGTCTGGTTTGACCCCTGAAAGCTGCGAGGATGTCCACTCCTATCTGAAATCCGTCTACGAAAACTTGAGAAGCTTGAAAGTCGCACTTCAATTCATGAAGTAAGACTTCATAAGAAGTCAGACTTCGAGCAATCCCTATCCATGGAGCTCCTTGCGCCTGCGGGCAACGTCGAAAAACTAAAATACGCCTACCTTTTCGGTGCCGATGCCGCATACATGGGGATCAGTGGTTTCTCACTGAGGGCGCGAGCCGAGAAGCTTTCACCGGATCACTGGGAGGAAATACGGAGGATAAGAGGGACCAGAAAACTCTATGGCGCATTGAACATCTATTTTTTCGATCGAGACATTCAAAAGCTCCGAGAAAGACTCGATCGATGGCCAGATCCCCCTTTTAATGCTTTTATTGTGTCAGATATCGGGTTAGCACCCCTCCTCAGGGAGAGATTCCCGTCGATTGCTCTTCATCTGAGCACTCAGGCCAACTGCATCAACTCGGAAGCTACCAAACTCTACAGAGACATGGGATTCAGCAGGATTGTGGTGGGACGGGAAATGCAGCTGCGAGATATTGAACGCCTCAAAAGAAACGCAGAAATCGAAATTGAAGTTTTTGTGCATGGTGCAATGTGCCTGGCGTATTCCGGTAGGTGTTTCTTGAGCCGATATATGGCGGAGCGATCCGCGAATCGCGGAGACTGCGCTCATTCTTGCCGTTGGCAATATCGCGTATTGGAGGAAGCTGAGCGACCGGGAGAGTACTATCCTGTTATTGAGGGAGATGATTTTACGACCATACTCTCATCCAAAGATATCTGCATGATCGATTATCTCGACCGGTTTCGAGCGGCGGGAGTCGACGCCCTCAAGATCGAGGGGAGGATGAAATCAGTCTACTACACCGCTATCGTAACACGGGCCTACCGAAAGATGCTCGATTCTCTCTATGGCATAACAACCGAAGACCCAGCGCCCTACAGAGATGAAATTTTCAAGGTGAGTCACAGGGAGTTCTCGACGGGATTCTTCTTCGATAGAGAGGAAATCGAAGCGCCGACCGAGAGATCCTACTTGAGGGAGTACGATTTTCTGGGAACGATAGGCCAGGAGCTCGAAAAAGGCACCTTCGAGTTGAACGTCAAGAACCAGATTAGAGAATCGGACACACTCGAGTATGTTGGCTACGACGTGCTCTTTCTGCAGGACGAAGGATTCATCCTGCTGGACGAAGACCGATCCAGAATCGAGAAGGTCGATCATGGAAAAGAATGCTATCTTAAGACCAGTCAGCCGGTGAAATCCGGTTATCTCATTCGAAAACGATTGAACAGCGACTGAACACCAAAATAGCTAAGTAGTTTCTGGCGAATAACTCACCGGAACTTTATAAGTTCCTGGTGAGATTTCTCAACTACCCATGATGTAAAGAGTTAACAAATGGCACGAGTGCTACCATTTGGTGCAACTCGAATTATTCACCAAGAACTAAGCAATCGCCGCTGCGGTGTTCTCGAGCTCGAAGATATCGCGGTTCAGTTCAATCTCTCTGCCAGGATCAAGAGCGACAACCACGAATTTGTTTGGATTGTGAAACTGAACAAATCGCCCCTCGGCCCTCGTTGCGTAGAGATGCGATACGGGACGATGCCCGCCAAAGTAGTAGGATCGCGATTGGTTATTCAGAAAGCGATCGAGCATCTTCTGCACACTACCCCTCTCCGCCTGGCCGTTGTCGGTCCAGGTAAAGCCCTCGACAACATCTGGGCGGCTTCGATACTCTAGGATTTCTTCCCGCGAGAAATCCCTGCGGGGCTCCCCGTGCGAAACAAGGAAGTTTTTTCCAACGGCAAACAGAGGAAGGTTTTTCTCGTATCGATAGCAGGCGTCATGAAAAGTCGGGCCAAGAAACTGCTGGACATACTGTGCTACCATCGCGCCTTCGTTGACAAACTTGACGAAGGGATAGTTGCCTCCACCGTATTCGTTTTTGATGTTTTCGTGGTTGCCCTTCAAGAAATGAAAAGCGCGGGGAAAGAGAGATTTTAGGATCATGACCATTTCCATGACCCCCAGGCTTTCGACCATCTCTCGTTCCATGTTCGAGTGATGCCGGAACCCCTCGACATACTCGTTCAGAGCCATAAACCATCGTGGGGCAGCACGAGCCTCGCCGTGGAAGGCGTCGCCAACGCAGACGATCTGCACCTCACTTCGAAGTAGATACCGGGCTGCATCCATTTGCCCGCCAAAGAGCAGAGTAATAAGAAACTCCATTCTCGCGTGCAGGTCGGGCACCAGGATGGTGAGAAGATCTCTGTTTAGGTAGACGAGACCGCCGGTTGATCCTGACGAATCTCTCGGACGTATGGATTCGTCCTCGGTTTCTAGGAGCAGATTTGCTGTTTCAATCAAATCGAGTGAGTCTTGCAGCGGTGGCAGGCTTCCTCGCCGGTAGATCGAGAGAAGTCTAGATTTGAGACTCTCGTAGTCTCTGCCGATGTTGTGGGTTAATGACATGATTTCCTGCTTATTCTTCCGGATTCTCTCGGAACTGTCCACCCTCGGCTCGAAGCCGAACCTCAGCCGGAGGCTCTTGGCCGTTTGGCAGCTTGCTGGAAGCCGTCCGACGACAAATACAGACATGTTGCTTATTGACCAAGGGTAAAAACTTCGTATTATTGATTTTATTCAGCCGGAGTGGTGGAATTGGTAGACACAGGGGACTTAAAATCCCCCGGACCGTAAGGTCTGTACCGGTTCAAGTCCGGTCTCCGGCATAAGCACTAAATGACGGTAATTTCCCTCTCGCGCGAGTTCATCATAGCTATTTTCTGGTATCTAAATATGCCAGCTTATACGAGAGAGACGTAAATGAAGAGAAAGAGAATCACTCTGAAAGAACTCGCCCAACTCTGGAATTCGTATCGCCGTGGCTGACATAACCCGGAACTTTTTAGTTGAGTTGTTGCGCGGAGCTGAAATGGCAGCCCGGCGCCAACTCATGCATGTACTGGTGGCAAACTTCGAAATAGAGAGGAGAGTAGAATCGTGAGACTACCTTCGCAATTGCTGACCCGAGGTTCGGTCAGACATCTTGATGGCAAGCTCGAGCAACGATGAATCAAAGCCAAAACATCTATCTTGGCATTAGCTCCTTTGCTTACAAATGGTCCTTTGGCATACCCGGCTATCCTCAGGCGGCCAAGCCGCTCGATGAAGAGGGTTTGATTCAAAGAGCCGCAGACCTCGGTGTGGACCTAGTGCAATTGGGCGACAACTGTCAATTGCATACAAAAACGGAAAAACAGCTATCCAGGCTCAAGGCCCTAGCCGACGAAAAAAACCTGAGACTCGAGATAGGAACCACCGGCACTGATCCGAAGGGCCTGAAAAGACACCTCGAAATCGCCAGAATCCTTGGAGCCGGGTTGGTACGCAGCATGGTGGGAAGTAGAACCAAAACCGAAAGTTTGGAAACTGCCGAAAGCAACTTAAAAGCCGTTTGTGGGGATTTCGAAAAGGAAGGGATTCTGCTGGCCCTCGAAAACTACGAGCTTTATTCGGTTGCCGACCTTGCGGCGCTAATCGATAGAGTTTCCAGCCCGGCTTTGGGGGCATGCCTTGATACAACGAATTCTATTGGCGCTCTAGAGATTCCTGATGTTGTAGTGAAGGCCCTGGCGCCCTATGCCTTCTGCCTGCACATTAAGGATATCCGCTTCAAACGAGTAGACTACGGTTTAGGTTTCAACGTCCAAGGTTGCCCGGTGGGCGAAGGCGTTCTGGAAATTGAGAAGATTTTCAAAACGGTTTTCTCGTACGACAGACTGGTCAGCGTTGTTCTCGAGCAGTGGACACCCTATCAGGGGGATGTCGAGCAGACCATCGCCCTCCAGGATAGGTGGGCTGTGATGAGCATTGAGTATCTGAAGCGGCACCTCAACTCTCTGACTGCTTGGAGAGGATGAGACCGTCAGCTTTTTAGAAGAAATGCATCTATCTCATGTCTCTGGGAGGTGCTTATTTGCCCTTCCTCTTCGCATAAATCCAGGAGCTCTTCAATTTTGAGGTAGGAATGCAGCCGGACTCCTTTTCCCATCAGCTCTCCCCTCGCATTTTTCCCTCGTTCTATTAAGACCACAAGGTCTTCGACGACAAGGCCTTCGTTATGCAGAACTTCGATCGCTTCGAACTTGGCGCCTCCCGTCGTGATCAAGTCATCCAGGACAGCAATACGCTCTCCCTTTTGATAAAATCCTTCGATCGCCCTGCCTGTCCCGTGATCCTTGCGATCGACCCGGGGTATGACGAATGGTTTATCGAGGAGTATCGAAACTGCGGTAACGATTGGCACACCCGCAAGCGGGATACCTGCCAAACGATCAAAACGAACCGGTCGTAGCATCGACGCAAACGCCGATGCTACCCTCCGAAGGAGATTCGGAGCGGAAATGACCATTCGCAGGTCGATATAGAATGGGGAAATCAGTCCGGACTTGAGCTTGAACTCCCCGGTCTGGAAGCACTCAGTCTCCAGTAGACCTCTCACTAATTCTTTCTTATGCTTTTCAGCCATGCTTCAACGCCTCACTCACTCTGTTTATTTCATCCCGCATTCTCCGCGCAGCGTCGGTCGGCGAATCAGCGCGCGAGATTCCCCTTGAAACACTCAGGAGAAGCCCCCGTCCGTCATTTCGAATACCTGCTCTGATGGCTTCTTCGATCACGCCGCCCTGAGCTCCAATTCCCGGTGCAAGAATCCATATCTCCGGTAGTAGTTTTCTAACATTGAACAGGGCCTTGGGCAGATTACCCGCCACAACCAATCCGATGTTTCCCCCCCATCGAGATACCTCTTCGGCGAGCATGAGATAATAGGGAACTGGCGCCGATGCATTGATCATTATTTCTTGAAAGATCTCCGCCCCCGGATTCGAAGTTCTGCATAACACGAAGAGTCCCTTCTCCTTTCGTTCCAAAAACGGTATGAGGGCTTCTCTTCCAAGGTAGGGGCTCAAAGTGGTCGCGTCAGCTGCATAATAGTCGAAAAGGCTCTTTGAATAGGCTCTAGCCGTATTGCCGATGTCACCCCTTTTGGCGTCCAGAATGACCGGAATACCCTCGGGTACGTGCTCAATTGTATGCTTGAGGGCCCGGGCACCTTCTTCGCCGTAAGCCTCATAGAATGCGATATTCGGCTTAAAACACGCTGCAGAGGAGGCGGTCTGTTCGACAATTCGCCGGCCGAAATCCAGCAGACTTTCATAGGCGCGATTGCTCTCAAGCTCTTCCTGGGGATCTATTCCGACGCAGAGAAGCGAGCCGCTCCTTTGGATCGATGACTCCAAGATCGAAAAGAAATCTTTGCTCATTTCAATCGAATAGTATCATATCGTTGGCTGCACCCACCACCCAAACAATAGCCTATTTTCTATGATGCATGCCAACTACTTGCTCCGCAAGCTGCTTGCGTAGTAATTGCACAGGGTCGAGTTACAAGACAAATATAGCGAGATTCAAAACGTATCAGTCTCTAGATCCGCCGGAGGAGCTGCGGACTTGTGATGCCTATTAGGCTGTGATAGGATGCGGCGAGAGAAGGCCTATGTCAGGACTGAGCATTATTCGCAACATCGGGATCATGGCCCACATTGATGCCGGCAAGACCACCACGACGGAACGTATTTTATACTATACCGGAAAGAGCCACCGCATTGGCGAGGTCGACCAGGGCGAAGCGACGATGGATTGGATGGTCCAAGAACAGGAGAGAGGAATCACGATTACCTCGGCAGCCACGACATGCTACTGGCGCGATTGCCAGATCAACATTATCGACACTCCCGGTCATGTAGATTTCACTGCCGAGGTCGAGCGATCACTTAGAGTGCTCGATGGCGCCGTCGCTATCTTTTGTGCCGTTGGAGGGGTTCAACCACAATCGGAGACTGTCTGGCACCAGGCTGATCGATACAGGATACCCCGGCTCGCCTATATCAACAAAATGGACAGAATTGGGGCGGATTATTTTGCAGTCATTAAGGAGATGGAAGACAAACTCAAAGCCGATACCCTCGTGCTTCAGATCCCGATTGGGAGCGAGGGTGATTTCGAAGGTGTAATAGATCTGCTGAGCATGCAGGAGATCCGCTGGGATGAGGAGGATCTCGGCATGACCCTCTCCTACTCTGATATCGATGCATCGAGAATGGAGCAGGCTAAGGGCTGGCGCGAAAAACTGCTCGATCAGCTTTCATCCCATTCTGACGCTATTACCGAGCTGTACCTCGAAGGTAAAGAGATCCCAAGAGAAACCCTATCGGGAACTGTGAGAGATGTTACGCTGAAGGACAGGTTTGTACCCGTAATGTGCGGTTCCTCTCTGAAGAATATGGGGGTTCAGCCGCTGATGGACGCCATAGTCGATTATCTACCCGCACCTGACGAAGTTGCAGCGATTGTGGGTCATCACGCGAAAACGGAGAAAGAAACACGGGTTGTGAGCAAAACGACGGGCTATCCCCTTGGATTGATATTCAAAATTCAGACGGATCGAGAAGCCGGAGCCATGAGCTATATGCGCGTGTACTCAGGAAGTTTTCAATCTGGCACAGCATACTACAATGTAAGCAAAAATAAGCGAGAGAGAATCAATCGTTTGTTCCGCATGCATTCGAATAGGCCGACGCATATTGACAAGGTGAGTGCAGGAGACATCGCGGTGGTCGTCGGATTCAAAATTGGGCAAACCGGCGATACGATCGGCACAGATAAATACCCCATTCTTCTCGAAAAGATGCACTTTCCGGAACCGGTTATTTCCGTGGCCATCGAGCCGCGCACCCTCTCGGAGCGTAAGAAGCTCAGAGAAACCCTGGATATTTTAGGAAGAGAGGATCCCACCTTCACCATCAATGAAAACGAAGAAACAGGGCAACTCATCATCTCAGGTATGGGTGAGCTTCACCTCGATGTTCTCGTAACCCGAGTAGTCGATGACTATAAGATAGGAGCCAATGTAGGCAAACCCCAGGTCTCTTATCGAGAATCCATCACTGAGGATGTGAGTCATCAGGAGATCTTTCACAAGACAATCGGCGGCAAGGACAACGATGCCGATATTACTCTGAAAGTGGAACCGCTCTCCCGCGGTTCCGGTAATCAATTCCAAAACTTCGTTCGGGATTTGCCAGAAGAATTCGTCGAAGCTGTCCGGCGCGGCATCGAAGGCGCCTTCACTTCCGGGATACGATACGGCTATCCGACCATGGACATTGGGGCGAGCCTCGTTGCCGCCAACTTCAATCCCCTTACCTCGACAATTTTCGCTTTCGAGGCAGCAGCAGCCTTGGGTTTCGATGCCGCATGCGCTAAGGCCGGGCCAGTCCTCCTCGAGCCCGTCATGAACGTCGATGTGATGACTCCGAATGAATTCGTCGGCGAGGTTATCGGAAATCTCAACTCCCGGCGAGGGGATATTGTCCATCATGAGAGCAAACCCGCAGTCGAGCATATTCGAGCAATGGTCCCGCTTTCAAAAATGTTTGGATACTCGACCTCTTTAAGAAGTGTGACCC
>CAZLRN010000021.1:0-19596 GCA_964561715.1 uncultured Spirochaetales bacterium | reverse complement strand
CAAGGCGCTCCCTCGTGTTGCTCGACGAGCTTGGGGCTGGAACGGATCCGGAGGAAGGGGTCGCTTTGGCCATGGCTCTGCTGGATCACTTTATTGAGAAGGGCTGCCTCACCATCTGCACAACCCATCACGGCATTTTGAAGAACTACGGCTATACAAGGGAAGGGGTGCAGAATGCCTGCATGGAATTCGACAAACAATCGCTGGTTCCCACCTTTCGGATTCTCGTCGGAATCCCGGGTGACAGTCACGCTTTGGAGATCGCGAGACGAGAGGGAATGGAGCCTCATATCGTTGATCGCGCCAACGGCTATCTGGATGACGAGCGGAGTGACATTGGAGAGCTTATTAAGCGACTCAGCGAGAAACAGAGGGAGCTGCTCGAGACCGAACGATCCCACAGAGTCCGAGAATCCCAGCTTCGCGAGATTCGTAGGGAGGCAGACCTCAAGGAGCTCCGCGTACGACAGAAGGAGCTCGAGCTGCGAGAACACGGATTGAAGGACATCAGAGGCTTTCTTGATTCTAGCCGCCGAGAGCTGGACGAGCTGATTCGCCAGATAAGGGAGGGTGAGCTCTCCAAGGAGAAAACGCGTAAGGCGAGTCGCTTTCTGCAGCGTCTCCGGGATAAGGTCCAGCATGAGGAGCAAGCAATCGAGGAGCAGAGAGAAGATGAGACACCTACGGATTTCGATATCGAAGCGGGTATGCCAGTTGTCCTAAAAGGATCAGGAAGGGAGGGGCGGGTGCTGCGAAAAGGAAAAGGGGAGAGGTGGATCATCGAAACCGATCAGCTCAGGGTGTCTCTGCTTCCCGCTGAGTTTTCGCCCGCTTCGGGACAGCATGAAACCGTGGAGATTGTCTCTTCCGGCGATTTGGGCGACAAACCGGCGTTCGAGCTTGATGTCAGAGGATTCCGGTACGAGCAGGCAATCGATGCTTTGCGGCGGCAAATCGACAATGCGATATTGAGCGGATTGCGTGAGTTTAGTGTGATTCATGGAAAAGGCGAGGGGGTTCTACAGGAAGGCATACAGCGTTACCTTCGAAAAAGCCCTGTCGTCGAGAGCTTTTCTTTTTCGCGCCCCGAAAGTGGGGGTTTCGGCAAAACGGTGGTGACACTGAAGATTTGAGCCCTTGGAGCTTTCGTGATCTGTCCGGCGAGTTCGGTCTCCGAAAAGCTCCTGCAGAGCTAAGGCTTGATCAAATCGTCGAGATCGGATTTTTCGCCGCCGACAAGACCAACAATTGTTCTCTCCCGCATCGCATTTTTCGGCGAATCGCTCGCGTGGACGCCGTTTTTTAGTACGTCGTGACCGAATTCACTGCGAACGGTACCTCCCTCGGCAGCGCTGGGATCGGTGTTGCCAAGGATGCGACGAATGCTGGAGATCGCGTTTTCACCGTAGTAGAGAAGACAGAGGCATCTCTCTCTTCCGGGCTCGGAGTGTTTTTCTTTCGGGATGTGTTCGGGATTGATTCCTGAAATGTACTCGATGATCTGGTTGAACTGATGGATGGCATTGTTCTTGCGGAGTCTGCGGGCGATATAATTGATGTCGTCTTCGAAAACCGGAACATCCAGCTGTTCAGTAAGAATCTCCTTGATCTGACTTCGCAGCGGCGCTTCCAGCTTTTGCTCGAGTATCCGCTTGAGAGGCTTGTAGAACTCTTCTGCCTGGGCGACACTGAATCGCATCAGTTTGGATCCAACGATATAGAGGCCGGTTTTGGAAAACATGTCGATAATGTTTCCCGGCCGAGTTGATCGCTTTTGAAAGTTGTCCGGCTTCACCATAACGAGCGTCGTTTCGCCGTCTTTGACATCGACACAGCCAGCCAGGGAGTTGGTGACGACACCTCCGTCGCCAACAGCGTACTTTTTAAATACCTGTAGATGTGACTCAACAGATTTCTGAGTTGGGGCACAGAGAACGGCGGGCTCGAAGTAAATCAACTCATCACCGTGAACGACATAATCACCATAGGTGATTCTAACCGTGTCTCCGGATTTGTAGGTGATGTAGCCAACCGCACGTTTGATCTCGTTTGCTGCGTTTTGCCCCTCGAAGAGCAGAAGAACACACCTGTTCGAGATTTTGCTGGGGTTGTCTCGCCTGAGATTCTCTTCCACATAGCGGATAAACAGATTACTGACTCTGTCGGGCTGTCTGTCACTTTTGATCGCCCTGATGTAGTTATCCACCATCTCGTCGGACGGAGCGTACATTCTTACAGCCTTGAGCTCTAGATCATTGTTGGACAGAATACGGGCGATAATGCCGCCTGTTCGGCTCTTGAGAAGTGAATAGGGCGTAATGAGGACGTAGGCTAATTGTGGCATGTTTATTTTATAGTATATGACTATTTGGGAGTATCTTCAATATTGGCTTCGAATAGCAGCACGGGCACAATCTCTTGAGCTTGAGTAAAAACGGGCTTTCCGGTAGCGTTCAACCATGCGTCAACAGAGCCGGGCTCTCTTTTATGCCTTGAGTGCAATCGGGTTTTGGTCCACGATGGCTACGGCTTTTAAGATTTCTCTCCGCTATCTGTCGAGCGTCGAGCTTCTCGTATTATCCTCCTTTTTTTCTCTCCTCTTTCTTCTAATCGTTGTTCTGATTCAAGGGAAGATTACTCAGCTCCGCATCGCTTCTGGACTCGATTTCGCCAGGTCGGCGGTTTTGGGGCTCTTTAATCCCTTTCTCTACTACATCGTTCTTCTGGCTGCCTATTCACGCCTCCTTGGCCAGGAAGCCCTTGTCCTCAACTACGTCTGGCCCATCGTTCTGGTGCTACTCTCCGCTGTGCTTTTGAGGCAGCAGCTTACAGCGAAGACAGTCCTGGCCCTGCTGCTCAGCTTTTTTGGAGTCATACTCATCGCTACCAGAGGAGAATTGCGATCCCTGCGGTTCTCGGACCCTCCAGGTATTGCCATGGCCCTCGGGTCCTCCATCTTCTGGGCGCTGTTCTGGATCTTCAACGTCAAGGACAAGCGTGACGAGGTTGTCAAGATCTGTCTGAACATGTTTTTCGGATTCGTCTACTCCCTCCTGGTACTCCTGCTGACTGAGGGCGCTCGGATTCCGCCATTGCCGGGCTTGCTAGGGACCGCCTATGTGGGGCTTTTTGAAATGGGTCTCACCTTTGTCCTGTGGCTCAAGGCCTTAAAACTGGCACCCTCCGCTGCTCTCATCAGCAATCTGGTATTTCTCTCGCCCTTTGTCTCACTGCTGCTGCTTCATCTAATCGTCGGAGAAAGCATTTTTCTATCCACCTTCATCGGCCTCATTTTGATTGTAGGAGGAATCCTGCTGCAGAGGTGGCGATCTACGCCCTAAAGAGTGCACAACGATTCCGAGTCGGCTGCTATCTCTTGCGAGACAGCTGCCTTCTCGGCCAAGACGGCTGCCTTCTCTAACGAGATAGCTGTCATCTCTAGCGAGATGACTGCTGTCTCTTACGAGACTGCTTAGGGAAACCTGAAATAGGCAAGAAATTTGAGAGTATTTTGAGCGTAGCCGGCGATAAGCTGGTTCATATGGGCAATAGCCCCTTCCACCTTTTTTTCACTATCGAGTTTTTCCGCCTTGAAGGGAAGCATGGACTTGGGTGCCGGAAAGTTCTCAAGAGCCTCCGAGAGGTTCTCACGGGTAATAAAATCCGGGATGGGTGTGATCGTGGTATGCTTGTGGAGCGGTCTGAAGATAATATAGCCGTCGCATAGGTCCTTCATCGTCAGATCCTCGTATCCATATGCGTAGCTTCCGTTTCTGATCCTTAAGTCTCCAAAGGGTGAACCATGAGTAAAAATCCCAGCACGGGATTGCTCTCCCGGCAGAGCGGCCATAAGAGCGTCGAAGGCTCCATCAAAGGGCCTTGCGAATCGATACATCGAGCTATCGTCGGGCCATGGGTAGTGCAGGAGGATGGTAGCAGCTTTGTCCCCGATTTCGTCGAAAATTATATTGCCGGCGTTGCGGGACTCCGTGAATCCCGTTTTCAGTGTGTCCTCGGCGTATTTCTTGTATCTGTACCTGCTAAAAATCTCGGGCGCCCGGCTGATGATCAGAGCCTTCTCCCCCTTTTCGATGATCTCGCTTTTTATAGCCTTGGCCATGAAGACGCTGGTTAATCCCTGGTCGAGAATTTTCTTTTTGATCTCGTTGTTCTCGAGATCTTTCTGATTTTGCAGGTACTTCCATTCGTTTCTGGGGCTGATACCGACGATTCGCATAGGCTTCTGATCGGACTTGAGGTAGCTATTGAGCTCCCAGACCTTTTTGAAGATTTCTGCATACTCCTTGTAACCCCACATGACGTGCCTGTTGAAAAGGATCCGCCTTGCCTTGGCTTCGTCGTATCGGTCCGAGGTGACGAGCTCGTCTATCAGAGCCTGATCGTTGTAGAGCGCCTGCCCGATGCCGATAACGTAAGCCCCCTTTTCGTGCAGCAGAGGGATCAGCTCGAGGTAGAAATCCGCATGCTCCTTGATTACCGACGAATCACTGATTCCTCCGAGTAAGACGATATCGTGGTCATCAAAAGCCTCCAGGACGAGTTGCTCCGGGGTTCTATGGTAAGCCTGGATGTAGGATTTCAGCTTTTCGAGCTGCTGACTATCGATTCGCGGCTGCGGAATTTTGCCTATGTCTCTTCGTCCAAAGGGATTGAATAAAAAGATCACGGCAATAACGGCAATAGCGATAAAGATGATTCGTCGGTTATCCATAGGCACCCATGATAGTTAAATCGATGCTCCGGGGCAATCCCTCTTTCAACCCAGCAGTATGGTTGCTAACTAGCCCTACCAGTTCTCGGCCTCGCAGGCTGCGCCGGAGACTCCGGTGACCTCCTCGAAGTCGAAAAAGTGGGAACCGTTGTGTTATACTCACAGCGGTGCACCCGATTCCCGAATATCGATTGATAAGGAGCCGTTTATGAGCGAGAGACCGAACATTCTCTTGATCACAGCTGATCACTGGTCAGCCGGCATGCTCGGAATAGCCGGCCATCCGACCGTTCAAACGCCAACCCTGGACGAGCTCGCCCGAAGCGGCGTCCGGTTTACCAGCGCCTATGCAGAGTGCCCCGTCTGCATTCCGGCCCGCCGGACCCTTATGACCGGCGTCAGCCCGCGCATCCACGGCGATCGGGTCTTCAAGGAAACCCTGCCCATGCCGGAACTACGGACGATGGCTCAAACCTTTCGCGACGATGGTTATCAGGCGTATGCGGTAGGCAAGCTGCATGTCTACCCCCAGCGCGACCGCATCGGTTTCGACGACGTGATATTGGAAGAGGAGGGCCGGCTACAGTACGGAGCCCTGGACGATTACGAGCTCTACCTGGCTGATCAGGGTCTGGCGGGAAGACATTTTCATCATGGAATGAGCAACAACGAATACAGCACCCGGCCCTGGCATCTGCCCGAAGAAACGCATGTTACCAACTGGGCTACACGAGAAATGTGCCGAATGGTCAAGAGGCGAGATCCCAAAAGACCGTCGTTCTGGTACCTCTCTTACAGCCACCCACATCCTCCGCTGGTACCCCTGGGAATCTATCTCGATCTCTACAGGGACATCACGATTGATGAGCCGCAAATCGGCTCCTGGCGCAACGCTGCGGACAAGCCGCCCTTCTGCCTTCAGGCCAACTATCTGCGCGATGCCAAAATCACCGCGGAGCAGCGAAAGGCGGCTCGCCGCAGCTTCTACGCCCTGTGCACCCACATCGATCATCAGTTGCGGGTGCTTATTGGCACTCTCCGCGAAGAGGCGCTACTCGATAATACCATTATCTGTTTCACCTCCGATCACGGAGATATGCTGGGGAGTCACAACACGTGGGCCAAACGCCTGTTTTATGAGGAGAGCGCCAATATTCCCATGATCCTCCTGGGAACAGCGGAGGATCCGAGGCTAGGCACTAACAGGCTGGACGATAGGCTGGTCGGCTGGCAGGATGTCATGCCAACGCTCCTTGACCTGGCGGGAATCCCGATCCCCGATAGCGTAGAGGGCCTGTCCATGGCAGGAGACGAAAAGAGAGAGTGGCTCTACGGGGAAGTCGGCGAAGATGCCTTTGCAACCAGAATGCTTCACGACGGACGTTTTAAGCTCATCTACTATCCGGTCGGCAACTGCTCTCAGCTCTTCGATCTCAAGGCCGATCCACAAGAATCGGTCGATCTCTCAGCCTCGCCGGAGCATGCTGAGATTCTCGAGCGCCTCACCGGCCTGCTGAAAAGCCAACTCTATGGAGGAGACGAGGAGTGGATCAAGGACGATCAGCTCGTGGGGCTTCCTGACCGCGAGTTTGTTCCTGGACCCAACCGGGGGCTCACCAGCCAGCGGGGCGAGCATTGGCCGCCACCGCCCAAGACGAATATGCCGCAGATCGTGTGGCATTCCGAGGGCAAGTAAAGGCACCGGGGATTAACCGATGGAGCCCAGATGCACCGGCTGGCAGATTGCTCCATTGCCTGCGGTGTCCCATGCGGCAAAGCGGATCCACTTTTTGCCCTTCCCGTCGAAAGGAATGACGAAGCGATGGCTTCCGAAGGGCGGTAGATCTATCCCCGAGATTTCGAGGTTGCCCGTTGTCTCTCCGTCGCCCCAGACTATTTCCACGAACTCGAGGGGAAAGGTCCATTCGACGTCGGCGGTTACCTCAAAACCGCCTTCCGCCCCGCCAGCAGCCATCACCGAGTAGTCCCTGATCAGTATCTCGCCCGTTGTCACAAAGAACTGCCCTTGCCTCAAGGCTTCGGTAATCGGGCTCCAGTCCTCGTCGAATCGCGGAAGGCGGGAGACTTTCACGTAGTTGACAATCGAATCGGGGTAAAGCTCGTCCTCCGGGTATTTTGTGTAGGTGTCAACCTCGCCCACAACGTACTTGGGACCGGACGAGTTGTTCATGTTGTCCAGGGGTCGCAGGCTCAGCGCCTCGCCCAATCGCTTTGTGGATTGGTCTACGGGTAGCGACTTGAAGGTGCCACCTAGAAACCGCTCACTGTGGAAGTGGGTGGATTCCCGAACGGCATCCGGGTAGCCCGTCGATCCCTTGGTGTAGGGATGGGTCTGCCACGCCAGAGCCTTTTCACGTCTCAGCATCTCCAGAACATCCTCGGCGGTACCCGCATGGTACACCTGGCCGTAAGAGGGGCTCTCTTCGATGAAGGGCTGATCCGTCTCCCGCACGCGAGTCCAGTAGACCGGCTTGGGGAAAAACACGGTGTAGTGCCCGCCGAAGTGGACGCTGGGTTCCTCCCCCGGCAGAATCAAAAAATCCTTGTCAGAGTGGCGATGGCAGGCCGCGAAGTAGTCGGCTAGGTCTTTGAGACGCACGGCCCCGGGATCGCGGGGATGCCCGTCACCGTGGAAATCGGACATAAGCGCAATATCGATTCCCAGCGATTTGAAGGCCGGAATCCAGGGAGCCTGAACGTCCAGACTCCCCGCATCGGCCAACATTTCGGTGTAGTGGGTGTGGTAATGGCTTACCATTGTCTTGTAGCCCGGAAGGGTCTTGTAGCGGTCCCCGTGCGTAAAGGAGAGCGCCGCTTGTCTGGCGGCCTCAGCCGATTCCGCACAAGGATAGTAGTACAACGCCATTCTCTGCCACGTCCCAGGGGGTGCGTTGTAGAGGGCAAAGTGGCACATTGAAAACCTTCGGGCCTGCTTGATCCTTTTCTCCCGCAGCTCCTCGGAAACGCCGTAGGGTCTGAACATCTCCTCACGGTCCCCGTGACGCACTCCAATCGAAAACGACCGGTCATCATCCTTGCGGTACCAAACGTAGCCCAGGTTGATTTCGATTTCCCGGGCAAAGAAGAACTTGTGGGGTGGAGGAAATACCGCGATGGATCCCTGGGCGCATTCCATTATCGCCAGGCGATTACGGGCCCGAAGAGCCACGGGATGGTCGTTCGGAGAGCCACCAAACTCGTACTTTTGCCTGTTTCCGCCGGTGTCCTGCCAGATCACCTGCGTTCCCTCTTCGATGCCAAATCCTTTCAGACCGCCGGAGTACTTGTAGGCGACCGAGGGCTCTTCGGTCTTGACGATCGCCTCCTGGCGAATCAGATTAGTGCCGCGGTAGATGGTGAACTGCAGGCTTCCAGAGAAGATGCCGAGGGTGAGACCCGGAAAAGACACCTCGAGCCGTGCGCCCCTGGTTGTCACTTTGCAGCTCTTTGCATTGAAGTTGGATGTACCCCTCTGGATTTCGCTCTTATGCCGCGGAAGCCCGAGGCTGACGGAGGAATCTCCGGGTATCTCGAGCGGAGCATCCCAGAAGGTGTTCCATTTCTCCCTCTCGATGAGATCGGGAGTGATTTCGACTCCCAGGTCTCGGAGTGGATTGAGCTGTTGCTCGGAGATGCGCCGCTTTCCACTCACAACTGTATACTCCGGAATCAGGTTTTTGCCCAGGAGCGCCCACTCGCCCTTTTTTTTCTCGACAGCTAGGGAACAAATGATCGGCGTGGAGCTTTGAATTCCAAAATGGATTTTCAATCCAGTCCCATTCTCGCCTTCCCATGTTACCGTGAGAGTTTCCTGATCCGCTTCGGCCGTGAGTCCCGGCTGGGGGGCGTAAGAGCTCAAATCCACACTTAACTGCTTAGCTGCGGCATTCTTGCCTTTTTTCATTTTCTGCATCCTTTGGTTGGCGATTGATTGGTGCATCATACTGTAGAAATCCCTTTCGGCATAGTCTTGGCTTGCGGCGAAAGATTTATTTATCTCTGTAAGCAAGGAGGAGCCATAGAGACGCGTCCATATGGAAAAACAGGAGAAAGTTTCCCCATCCTGAGCTTTGGGGCTCGGCGCCTCGTGGACGACCACGACTGCACCGAAGAGCAGGCTATCGCCATCTTGAACACAGCGATCGATCGCGGTATACGCTACTTCGATACGGCCTAGGTCTACTCCGCCGGACAGTCCGAAGAGCGGGTGGGCAAAGTAGCGAACGATCGGAGAAGCGAAATGTGGATCGTGACTAATGTTTGTGGGAAATGCGGACTCAAGATCGTTTAATCTACAATCTAATTCTGTAGAGCTCTCGGAACTGCTGTTCAACGGCGGTGATTTACGCCATAATGGCTCTGATGTTTCAGGATTACGACGTCGCCGTCATCGGAGCAGGAGTCGTTGGAGCAGCTATCTGCAGAGAGCTCTCCCGTTATAAAATTAAGGTCGCGCTCATCGAAAAGGAGAGTGACGTCTCCTTCGGCACCAGCAAGGCCAACTCGGGAATCATTCATGCAGGATTCCATGCCCCCCCCGGGTCTCTCAAGGCCAGATTTGCGGTGGCCGGCAACAGGGAGTTCGACATTCTTGCCGAAGAACTGGGTTTCCCTTTCGAGAGGCGCGGGGAGATGGTTGTTGCCTTCACCGAGGAGGAGATACAGATTCTTCAGACCCTCTATCGCAGGGGAGTGGAGAACGGCGTTAACTACATGGAGCTCCTCGGACGGGAGAGAGCCCTCGAGATGGAGCCCAATCTGAGTCCCGATATCTTGGGGGCGCTCTATGCTCCGACCGCCGGAATCATCGGACCCTACGAGTACTGCTTTGCTCTGGTGGAAAACGCGGTGCAAAACGGCGTTGACCTGCTTCTGGGAGAGAGGGTCATTTGGGTCGGGAAAACGGGATGGCGGGGCCATCAGATCGAAACGGAGAGCGGCACAAAACTCTCGGCACGGTTTGTCGTCAATGCGGCCGGGCTCTATGCCGACGAGGTGGCCTCCTACGTCGGTATTACGGGCTTCAAGATCCTTCCCAGAAAGGGGGAGGAGTATTTGCTCGACCGACGGGTCGGCGGGCTTGTAACACGGGTTATCTTTCCGGTGCCTACCGCAGAGAGCAAAGGCATGCTGGTCATCCCGACCGTTGATGGCCCGGTCATGGTGGGCCCGACAGCGGACGAGATCGACAACAAACAGGATTTCAGTACGACAAGGGAAGGCCTCAAGCGGGTATTCGAGCACGCCCAAAAGATGGTACCCGCCATCCGAACAGCGGACGTTATCACCTCTTTTGTAGGGATCCGACCGGTGTCGTCGACCGACGACTTCATACTAGGCGACACAGAGGTGCCGGGTTTCATCAACGCTGCGGGAATACAATCCCCCGGTTTGACCGCATCCCCGGCCATCGCCGCATTTGTCAGAGAGACGCTGCTCAAGCAGGGACTGAAGCTGGAGGTCAATCCCACTTTCGATCCCCTCCGCAAGCCCTTTATCAAGGTTCGCCCGTTTGTCGAAAAGGATGATTTCGAATCGATCAAACAGCTCGTGAAAGAGGATCCGAGATACGGACATCTAGTATGCCGCTGTGAGCATGTAACCGAGGCCGAAGTTGTGGAGGCGATCCGTCGAGGCCACGTGACCCTTGATGGCATCAAATATGCTACCCGAGCAGGCATGGGCCGCTGTCAGGGCGGTTTCTGCACCTATCGTACCATGAAGATCATCCACCGAGAGACGGGCATACCCTTCGAAAGGATTACGAAGAAGGGACCGGGGTCCGAAATCGTGCGCATTAGACTGCCCAAAATGGGAGAATCCGATGAGAGGGATTCCGATAACCATGCTCGCAAAAGATCCGGCAGGAGGCGTTCCCGTGCTGAAACGTGACGCGATCGTCATTGGAGCGGGTCCGGCCGGATTGGCAGCTGCCGTCTCTCTCAGGAACAACGGAATCGAGAATGTCCTGGTCGTTGAAAGAGAAGACTATGCTGGAGGGCTTCTCCACCAGTGCATTCACAACGGATTCGGTTTGCACCATTTTCGGGAGGAACTGACCGGCCCCGAATATGCCGAACGAATACTGGAAATGGCCAGAGAGAAATCAGTGGAGATACAAACCGGCACGGTCGTGCTGGATATCAAAAGCGATGGCGACCACAAGAGGCTCCATATGCTCTCCGAGAGGGACGGTTATCTCGAGATGAGAGCCAGCGCAGTCGTTCTGGCGATGGGGTGTCGCGAAAAGAATAGGGGCAACATCAACATACCAGGAAGCCGCCCATCGGGGATCATGACAGCAGGCTTGGCTCAACGCATGGTAAATCTCGAAGGCTACCTGCCGGGCAGAGAAGTTGTCATCCTCGGGTCAGGTGATATCGGCCTGATCATGGCAAGACGCCTTACCTGGGAGGGCGCCCATGTCAAGGGCGTAGTGGAGATACAGCCCTATCCTGGCGGCCTTAACCGGAACATCGCCCAATGCCTCAGAGATTTCGCCATTCCCCTCTACCTCTCTCATACAATCACTGAAATAAGGGGAAATCCGAGAATCGAGGCTGTCGAGGTGAGCCCCATAGATACCCATCATGAACCCCGGAAGGAGGGGAGATTCGTGCTTAGTTGCGACACCCTGCTCCTGTCGGTGGGTCTCGTTCCGGAGAACGAGCTGTCGCAGAAAGCCGGAATCCTGCTCGATCCGGTGACCCAGGGACCTGTTGTTAACTCTAACCTAATGACCAATGTCCCCGGAATCTTTGCCTGCGGAAACGTGTTGCATGTGCATGATCTTGTGGACTACGTTTCCGAGGAGGGAGAGTATTGCGGCGAAAAGGTCGGGACTTACCTCCAGGGGCGTCTTTCGAAAGCGGGCAAGGCGAGGGGCAGCAAAGAGATTCCTGTGAAAGCGGGCAACCTTGTACGCTACGTGCTGCCGACTGCTACCGAGATCTCCGACCGAGTTGTTCTCTCTCTGCGCCCTATCGTTCCGGCTGAGGATCCCCTGTTGGTTGTGAAAAGCGGTGAGGACGTCATTTACAGGAGAAAGTTCCCGAAGGTTTTCCCAAGCAGCATGATACGAATCCCGCTCAAGGACATTCCTGAGGATTCACAGGGACTGGAGGTGGGATTTCAGATTCAGTCGCCAGAGGACAGGAGGTGAAGCTTTTGCAGGAGAAGTTGATCTGTATCATCTGTCCGATTGGATGTGAGCTCATCGTTCGCCATAACGATCGGAAGATAGCTAGTGTCGACGGAAACCGGTGCAAAAGGGGACCGGAATACGCCCGAGACGAATTTTTTCATCCCAAAAGAATCGTAACAACAACGGTGCGGATTATCGGAGCATCGGTTCCGCTCCTGCCCGTTCGAACCGATCGGAGCATTCCGAAGGATCTCACCTTCGAAGTTGTTCATCTCGCCTCTCGGCTCGAAGTGGAGGCCCCGGTTGGCGTTGGGGAGGTAGTGGCAGCTGACGTGGCAGGTAGCGGAGCGAATCTTGTCTCAACAAGAAGCCTGAAAGCCGAGACCTTAATTGATAGGTGACGCGTTGACATGGCCTTTGGGTCTGTATAAAAATGTTTTTAGAGGCCCCGAGTAAATTGGTCCGGAGAGGAACATATGACTACTTATTTATACCTGTGTCTAACCCCTGAATCTCTGATTGCGTCCATGCTTCCCCCTGCTGAGTTCGGATCGTATCTGGCGGTGGGAACAAAAAAGCGTACCCACGGAGCTGCTATCTTTTTCACCGTCGAAGGACTCGAAGAGACACCGGAAGCCTCTGAATTCCCCCTGGAAGACATCAACAAACGCTGTGTGTCTCATCCCGACGGAAGCCCCAAGCATTCCGTCTATCTCTCCATCTACAGGGTTTTGGAACGCTTTCCAATGTCGGCCATCAAGAACCTCTGTCTCACGACCCAGGACGGAAGGGTTATGGAAATCGAGAAGAGTGCCGAGATTCCAGAACTGACCCAGAGCTATCACCTCTACCAGGAGCTCTGTCCGGTTCATCCTCGTATCGTGAGCACCTTGGATCCTGTGCGCTTCGCAGCCTATATCACTGACAGAAAGCGCAATATTCATGTTCCCAAGATCTGCTTCGTCGATTTAGGTTTGGGTGAGCTGGCCGAAGACCCTGAAAAGGGAGAGGTCCGCGATCTTCCCTATCATGCCGTCGAGCACTTGAGGGATTGTTTGATCCAGCTCAGTGACGGCCCCGAAAAACACACCAAGACCGTGGACCGCATTCATCCCCAGTCCTTTCCGTACAGAACAGTCGAGAGCGGAATTTATCTGGGCAGTCCCTCAGAAGTATTCTTCTACCCCTTCCCCTCAGAGGAAGAATTGCAGTCTACCTACTATGAGTGGTGGCAGTCGGCTTCGATCATGGGGGATGTCATAGATACCTCCTACTGATTCCGATTGGATAGTGATGGTAAAACTCATTCTCGAGGATCTCAGCGAAAAAAGGTCATGGTTCGCAGGCAAGGCGGTTGCAGCACGGAGGGGGAGAGACTATGATTTCAAATCGACTCTTTTTTGCGGCAGGCATGCTTGCAAATCAACAACTCTCACCGTATGCGGGAGGTAGGGAATGGATCACGATAAAGAGGCTGAACTCCGGCGAGAGCTTGAAGAGTTCCATCAGGAAAAGAACAGGGTCAGGGATGTCATAGGCAGGATAGGCGGCAAGGTTAGCTCGAGGATCGACACAGCCGTCAACCTCGCATTCGTGCTCATCATCGCGACCCTCTTTGTGCTGGAGATTACGACCAATTTTCTTCCTGTGTTGATTTCGCTGGAGATCGGCGTGCTATTGGTTTCGATCAAGATCGTTTGGATGATCCATAACCTCAACAAGTTCTATCATTTTCAGTTTTGGGTTTTGAACTCAATCGAGTTTCGCATCAACGATCTAGTCAAAAGAGTAAGAAACATCGAAAATGGCGTGAATAAGAAAGGCTGAGAACCGAGGAAGGCAGAACGTATGACCGAGAGAGAGCGGATTTTGGAGATACTCGATGGCCGCGCTCCGGATCGAATTCCATGGGTTCCCCGTATAGAGCTTTGGTATCGGGCGAAGCAGCTCACAGGAGCCCTACCAGACAAGTGGAAGGGCTATTCCCAGAGAGAAGTGGAGCGGGCCTTGGGAGTCGGAACGGCAGCTCGTGACGGCAAGGTTTTCGACATTGTTTATGATGGTGTGGAAATCTCCGAACGAAGAGAGGACGGAAAAAACATTACCGAGTACCACACACCCAAGGGCACGGTTCGATCCGTAGAGCACTTCTCCAACACCCTCGATGAGGTTGGTCTGCCGGGGCGTATCGAAGAACATCTTTTGAAGGGACCCGATGACTACCGTGTTTGGGAGTATATCGTCCAGCATATGCGGTGGGAGCCCTGCTACGAAGCCTATGATGACTATGAGAGGGAAATCGGCGAAGATGGGCTGCCGATGCTGGGTGTGGGTGATGTGCCCTTTCACGAGTTTGCTCAAGCGTTGGCAGGCTATGGACAAGCCTTTTACCAGCTGGCCGATTTCACCGAAGAGGTCGAACACCTTTTGGAAGTAATGACCGAAGTGCAGCGTGAGCTTCTGTGGCCCGTGCTGGCAAAATCCCCGGCGAGGCTTTTTCGACACGGATCTCACCTCTCGAGCCAGATGACACCCCCATCCCTCTTCGAAAGGTATATCATGCCCTACTATGAGGATTTTCTTGCCCTTATGCACGAGCAGGGCAAAAGCGTTGCCATGCACGCCGATGCGGACACCTCGATGATTCTTTCGCATATCGAGAGGGCTGGATGGGATATGGTCGAGTGCTTTGTGACCTCCCCGATGGTTCCTCTCACCATGGAAAAAGCTCGTGAGTTTTGGGGTAATCGGATGATTATCTGGGGTGGCATCCCCTCGACGCTGCTTTCCCCTAGCGTGGCGGAGGACGACTTTCGAAGCTATATGCACGGGCTCTTCAAGACCATTGCCCCCGGAGATGCCTTCATTCTGGGTGTGGCCGACAATGTGATGCCCGATTCGATCATTGACCGTGTGGTTTGGGTCAGCGATTTTGTGAACAAATACGGGGGGTATCCCCTGGGCTGAAATGGGGGAGTAGTCTGTGATTAGGCGAATCAATATTACTCGAGAGCAGGCTCTGGCTGCCATCGAAAACGGGGAGCTGCCAGTCGAGGTCATCGAATCCGCAGACAATGTAGCGGCTGTACTGACTCAGGACTGGTGTCCGCAGTGGAGCGCCATGGAGCGTTGGATCGCCGACCTGAATAAAAATGGATCAGAACTACCGGTCACTCTGGATATCTATGTCCTGCTCTACAATCGGGAAGATTACTTTCGGGAGTTTCTGCGCCTAAAAGAAAATGTGTGGAAGAATCGAACTATACCCTACGTGAGATACTACAGAAAGGGGCGTTTAGTCAGGGAGTCCAATTTTATTTCCCGTGAGAGTTTTCTGGAAGAATTCTCAAGCTCTTCTTAATAATCCGGGGGGAAAATGTCGAAACAGCTTTATCCAGAGCCGACCGTCGGAGGCATCATCTTCAGCCCCGAAGATGAAATCCTGCTGGTAAGATCCAAGAAATCCAAAGATCGCTATGTGATTCCAGGAGGGCATATCGAGTTGGGAGAGACAATGGAGGATGCACTGAAGCGGGAGATCCTCGAGGAAACGGGTCTCGCCATCCGTGACCCGCAACTCGTCTCCGTTCAGCAGTTCGTCTTCCGCGATTCGTTCCACGAAAAGAGGCACTTCATATTTATCGACTATGTCTGCCGCGCAGATACGAAAGATGTAAAGCTCAATGATGAGCATCAAGAATTCCTTTGGCTCCCACTGGAAAAAGCCTTTGATCTGCCTTTGGAAACCTTCACGGCGCGGCTCCTTGACGAGCTAAACAAGGGCGAAGGCTCTAGACATCTGAGGCGCATTCTCTACAACTATGTCGAATAGTCGGAAAGGAGATCTGTAGACCATGGAGATAGAGCTATTGAAAAGCCTTTTAGAGAAACTTGTATTCGTTTTTTCGGACTGCCTCGAAGAGCGGGCCCAGAAGAAGGAGCTCTTTCCCGGTTTCATGTGCAGCCGATGTATGGTAGTTTGCGTCCTGGCGGACAAGCGTTCAAAAGAGGCAGCTATAGTAGTGTGAGGAGATTATATCGTGAAGGCAGCGGTTCTATACAGAGCAGAAGATTTGAGGTTGGAGGAGCGGGCCTTTCCCGAACCCCAGGAAGACGAGGTAGTTGTTCAAATCAAGGTAAACGGCATCTGTGGATCGGATAGACATTTTTTTGAGAGGGGAGAGCTGGGCCCCTTTAAAGTGACCGTGCCGTATGTGCCGGGGCATGAGGCTTCGGGGGTTGTTGTCGAATCGGCAAGGGACGGCCGAGGTCCCGTAAAGGGACAACGTGTCTCCATCGAGCCGGGCATACCCTGCAGAAGATGCGAGCTGTGCAAAGGGGGTCGATACAATCTCTGTTCAGATGTCAGGTTCCTTTCGGCTCCACCCGTGGACGGGACGTTTGCTGAGTTTGTTGCTATTCCGGCAGATTTCGCCCACGCTCTGCCGGATAGCGTAGATGATGAATCAGGCGCTTTTGTCGAGCCCATCAGTGTCGGTCTTCAGGCCTGCACTCGGGCCGGGCTCAAAGCCGCTGACAGTGTTGCCATTCTGGGCAGCGGCCCCATCGGGCTTGTCACCTTTCTGGTCGCTCGCTGCTTTGGAGCTAGCGAGGTCTATATGGTGGATATCTTGAAGAACAGACTGGATATGGCAAAGGTACTGGGGGCTACGGGCACGATTGATTCGAAAGAGTCTGACCCAATCACCGTAATAGACGAAATGACCTCCGGGAGGGGGGTGGATGTTGTAATCGATGCCAGCGGGTCTTCAGAGGCCTGCGCTATAGCGCCGAAGATTGCATCGAGAGGGGGTTCGGTAACACTCGTGGGTTGGCCCGAGGCCTCTGTGTTTCCCTATCCTGTCGAAGTTTTGATCGAAAAGGAGCTGGACCTCCATGGGGTCAACCGCTACTGCAACACCTTTCCGAAGGCCATTTCTCTTTTAGCCGCGGGAGGGCTCAATATCGAATCGCTGATTACTGATCGATTTCCGTTTGAAAGGGTGTGCGAGGCATTTGAGTTTGCCCGGGACAACAGATCGACAGCCATAAAAGTTATGGTGGCCAATGAGTAGGTCTTGTCATGTCGCTTGAGAAAGAGGTTTCGTCAACTGACTCTAAAAGAGCAGAGTCCATCTGGTGTATCGTTTCGGGCGATTCGATCCTGGTTCGGCAGATGGATGACAATACCGTACTGCCCATGGGGAGTGAAGAGGAGTTGGGACTCGAAGCTACCAGGAAAATCTATCTGGGCAGCTTGGACGGGCGTACCTGTTATGCGATAGAGGTCAGTCCCGCTAATCCTAGGCCTCCTGGCATCGTAGCAAAGACGCTTCGAGAGCTCTTTCGGGATCTGGACGATCGGTCTATCGGAGTCGTAAGTCAAGGAGTGCAGATTCTGCATTGGGACGAAACCAATCGCTTTTGCAGTCGATGCGGATCGCAGACCGAAGACAGCGAGGGTGAGCGTGCCAAGGTTTGCCCGGCTTGCGGATTTACCTCATACCCCTGTATCTCGCCTGCTGTTATCGTGGCGGTGCGGAAGGGAAGAGAGCTTCTTCTCGTGAGAGCCCACCGCCACAGAGCCGGCCTGTACAGCAATGTTGCGGGATTCGTGGAAGCCGGGGAATCCCTCGAGCAGTGTGTCCGACGCGAAATCCGTGAAGAGGTTGGATTGGAGGTTAAAAATCTGAGGTACTTCGGAAGTCAGTGTTGGCCTTTTCCCCATTCGCTGATGGTAGGATTCACGGCTGAGTACAGCAGCGGAGAGATCCGGCGGGACGAGGGGGAATTAGCGGACGCCCAGTGGTTTCCCTTTGAACGGCTGCCTCGAATACCAGAGGGCTACACCATTGCCCGACAGCTCATAAACAGCGTCATTGGTGAGGTGAGAGATGAGTGAGAATATCCTGGATGTTCCCCGGCCGATATCAGGAGGTTTGATGCTTTCTTATCGGTGCAACGCTACATGCAGACACTGCATGTATGCCTGCGCTCCTCAATGGCAGGAAGGTTGGATTACTGTCGAGGATTTGGACGCCATGTTGGAACAACTCTCACGAACAATCGAGCCTAGCCCCGGCGGACCCGATCAGATAAGCCTGAATCACGGGTTGCATATGTCCGGTGGTGAGCCGTTTTTGAACTTCGATCTGCTCTGCCTGGCAGCGAAGAAAGCCTCGGAGAAAAGTATTCCTTCGATTTTTGTAGAGACGAACGGATTCTGGGCGAGAGACGATGAGGAGACCCGACAAAAGCTGCTCCTTCTCAAGGAGAACGGCATACGTGGAATCATGATCTCAGTGAATCCCTTCTATTTGGAATACGTGCCCTTTGAACGAACGGAGAGAGCGATCGCCGCCAGTGTGGAGGTGTTCGGCGACGGCGCGTTTGTCTATCAACTGGGATACTACTATGAGTTTAAAAAGAAGGGCATCAAAGGCACGTTGACTTTTGACGAGTATCTCCAGAGGGCAGGGGCGCAGAGCTTTGTCTCAACTGCAGAGTTCTTCGTCATGGGGCGGGCTGCCTACAAAATCGATTTGCAGCGTTTCTTTGAGAGGCGAAAGGCGCAGCGGTTCTTCGGGCTGCCCTGTGTGCCGACATTCCTGCGAGGGTGGCACAATCACTTCGATAACTATGGCAACTATGTGCCCGGTTACTGTGGCGGTCTCTCCCTGGGGGATGTTCGTCGCCTCGATCAGCTGATCGAAGAGGGGCTTTCGAGAGAAAAATTCCCCGTTCTGGATCGAATTTCCCGCAATGACTTCGAAGGATTGCTTTCTCTGGCTCAAGATCATGGCTACAGAGAAAACGGAGCGGGCTACTTTTCCAAGTGCCATCTCTGCGTCGATATGAGGAAACACTTGGCGCGGGAAGGCGATTTCGAGGAGCTTGCTCCGCAAGAGTTCTATTTGAGAGTCGATTCATGACTCTGGTTTAATTGGCTTTACAATTTGCACGCCCGCTACTATTATTTTTAGCAGAAGCTTGGCTGCATTATGGGCACTGAATATGGTAAGAAGGTCTTTTTCCTCTATCCTCCCAGTGTCATCAAAGATGAAATGGTCAAGGAGCTAGTGGAGGACGAGTACGAGGTCTATCTTCTGCAAAATCATCGTTTCGCCGTGAAGCTCCTGATGGAATTCAACGACTCTGTTCTTTTCATCAATATTGATTACAACCTCAAAGAAGAGGAAAGCTGGGAAGCCTATATCAAAGCGCTCATGGAGGCGGAGGCGACCAAGGATACGAAGATCGGCGTCGTCTCATACGAGAGCGATAAGCAGCTGATCGAAAAGTATCTCATGGAGCTTTCGGTGCCATGCGGATTTGTGAGGTTGAGCCAGGGCTTCAAGGAGTCACTGAGCATAATCAAGAAGGCATTGGATGCCAATGAGGCCAAGAGACGGAGGAAATACGTACGGGTCACGTGCAAAGACCCTATGAAGGCGACCTTCAATGTCGTAAAAGAGGGCAACAACTATACCGGCCAGGTTTTGGACATCAGCTCTTTCGGGATGAGCATTGCCTTTGACAACGCAAGGAATCCCGTATTCGAGAACAAGGAGTATCTTTCCAACATTCAGCTTCGGCTCAATGGGGTGCTGTGCCGAGCGGCAGGATACGTTATTGGAAGGGTCGATGGTGTTCGATTGGCCAATATTATCGTCTTCAGCAAGGAAACAGACCAGTCCAG
>CAZLRN010000020.1:0-20110 GCA_964561715.1 uncultured Spirochaetales bacterium | reverse complement strand
CCTTTACCCGGGGCTATCTTAACGATACTTCTGCCACTCGATGGGAGCCTCAAAGCTATTTTAACAATTTACTAAATTTATAGCAGCGATATGAGAGCTTGTCATAGTTTTCGCCCTTGGCATATCAAGAGCGTTGCACCGATGCACCTGTCTAGTATAATGAATTGTGCCGAGGTTTCTCATGCAGGCTGGGTCGTGTCACGTTCGGCTCTGCGGACCGCCGGTGCTCTGTGGAGGCAGCCGTTCCGGGCGTCGACTCAGACATAAGGCTATTGCTCTCATTGCCTATCTGGCTGTCGAGGCTCGCCCCATCGGTCGGGATACACTGGCGACGCTCCTTTGGCCATTTTCGGGTCAATCCGCGGCTCGCGCCAATCTTCGCGCTGCCTTACATGATGCGAAGTATCAGCTTCCCTCTTCTGCCTTGGTCATAGAAGGCGACACCCTCGAGCTGAATCCTCATGCTGTACTAGTCGATATCTGGCAATTGCGTGAGATTGCGCTTCGGCAGGCGCACTGTGAGGTTTCGATCGATGAACTCGCGCGTACCGCCGAGATCTGCGCAGGTGAATTTCTCGAGGGCTTCACGCTGCGTGATTGTCGGGAATTCGATTCCTGGCAGCTGGCGACCGCAGGCGAAATCCGCCAGCAGATGGCTCTTGTTTTCACTCGATTGGTGAGGATGCGTCTGGAGGCTGGCGACTATGAGGAGGCTATAGCGCCGGCGTTGCGGCTTGTCGGCCTCGATCCCCTGGAGGAATCTTCCCACCGGTTGGCTATCGAGACGTTTGCCCGATGCGGGAAATGGGCGGCGGCGGTAGTCCAGTTTGAACAGTGTCGAAAGATCCTCGCCGATGAGCTTGCCGTAGATCCTGCTGAGGAGACGGTTCGCCTTATTGAGGAAGTGCTTGCTCACTCAGCGCGTTTTGGCGCCGGTTCATCCCTCTCGCTGCGTTCGAGGAGCTATCAACGACCGCCGATTCTCTCGAACCGGTTTTTCGGAAGATCCGAAGAGCTTGACGAAATCCGGGAGCTCATACGGTCCGGTGCTCGCATCGTTACCTTGACCGGTCCCGCAGGAATCGGCAAGACACGGCTCGCAATTGAGGCGGCGCAGGGGTTGGATGAAGAGCTCTTGGAGGGTGCCGTTTTTGCAGATCTTACTGCCATTAGTGCAGCTTCTGATGTGCCCCGACTTATAGCACAATCTATCGGGCTGCAGCAGAGATTTGACAGCGATTCTAACCTGCTTGCGGCACTTTCGAATCAGCTTGATCGTCGGCGGGTTTTGCTTATCCTGGACAACTTCGAACACGTGATTCCGGCGGCGGCAGTCATCGCAGAGCTCTTGCAAGAAACTCAAATCTTCCAGGTGCTGACAACAAGCCGTGAGCCGCTGCACATTCAAGGTGAGCAGCAGGTTCGCCTTGCGCCGCTGGGAGTCTCGCCGGAATCTTCGTTCCAGGCAGTAGCTGGATCGCCGGCTGTTCGTCTTTTTGAGGATCGTGCTCGCTCATACATGCCAGACTTCTCGGTCTCACAGGAGAATTACGAGGCTGTGCAAGCAATCTGCATAGCTCTCGACGGAGTACCGCTGGCACTCGAGCTTGCGGTTCCCCTCCTCCAGCTTTTTACGCCGGAGGAGCTTCCGGTACGTCTGGCAACTCCTCTGGGGTATCTCACACATGGAAGCCGTGATACGGCAGATCGGCACAGGACACTCGAGATGGCAATCGCTTGGAGCTACGATTTGCTCGCGCGAAAAGAGCAGAGGTTGCTTCTGGAGCTATCGGCATTTGCCAACAGCTTCGACCTCCCAGCAGTGGAGGCGGTCTGTGATGCTGCTTCGGAAACTCCCATCTCAGACATCCTTCATTCGCTCCTCGATAAGAGCCTCATTCAGCTCGTCGAGCGGTCTCCCGCCAGGCGTTTTGGCCTCCTGCAGGCTACTCGGGAGTTCGCGGCGAAGCGGAGGAACAGCCTTCCCTGCCTGAAGGACTTGCTAACTCGTCATGCGAACTATTACTGTAACCTTGCTCTCCGCGCCGAAGGGGAGCTTCACGGCCCGGATCAAATCGCATGGATCGACCGCCTTGGCGCGGCCCATCCCAATATTCTCATATCCCTTTCATTTCTGAGAGATCATAATCAGTTACATACGGCAATGAAGATGGCCGTGGCACTAAGCTGGTTTTGGTATAGGCGCGGCTATCTCGGTCTTGCGCGTCAATGGCTTTACGATTTGACTGAACTGTGCGAAGACTCACCCTCGAATCTCCGGGCCCGCGCGCTGCACTCGCTTGGTTGGTTTACCTTCCTGACCGGAGACTGGGGTACCGCACACAAGCTTTATGAAACTAGCCTGCACTTGTGTCGCCAGGTCGGCGATATGACTACCGAAGCCTATGCTCTGTCCGATCTTGGTGTGGTGGAAAGGTGGTTGGGTAACGCCTCGGCTGGTGACGCCCTGGTTGACGACGCCGTACGGCTAGCGAGAAAGAGGGGTACGCCAGCCGATTTGACACGCGCCCTGATTTGGGCATATGCCACAACAGGCGGCGTCTTTCGCGACTGCTATCCGGAGCGGGAGCTTCTCGAGGCGCGGCTTCTCGCCATAGAGACGGGAGACCATTGGTTGCTCGCCCATTCCTACAATGGCCTCGGGGACCTCTACTGTGAGAATAAAAGGTATGCCGAGGCCCGTTCGAACTACGATGCCGCGCTGCAAGGATTCAGAAAGCTGGGAGATCGTGTCCTGGAAGCGTGGACTCTCGAAGGAATGGGTCGTGTCGAGATTGGTTGCGGAGACCAGATGGCAGCTCTTCGTCAAACAGCACAAGCTCTTTCTCTTTTTGACGGGCTGGGAGATGCGTTGAACGTCGGACTGATGATGGCTCGAATCGTCGGTATCCTGCGCGAGCTAGGGTCGGATTCAAGCTGTGTCGAGATAGCAGGTGCCGCAGCGGCCTTGATTGGGCGTCACCGGCGCGATGACCTTTCTCATGCACCACAGATCGACGAAGCCATGCACCATATCGCAGGCCTAGAGAAAAGTTTTCCAAGTGAGTGGTCAAGAGGGCAATCGCTAAGTCGTGCGGATGCCGTGGACCTCACTCAAGATCGGATCGCACGGCTGGTGCACGAGGTAGAGATGCACGTTACTCCGAGCCGCCCTGTGAGAAAATCAAGACAGCTATGATCGACTTGCTCAAAAAAGACTGCCCAAAAGGCAGGACGAGAAGCAATCCTCCTGATCCGCCCCTGATTCTTCTGATTTCATGGTTTTAAATCGAACTCGATCTCCCTTTCGCACCACTGGGCGACGGCCAGGAGTTTGCCCTCCGAAAACCCCGAGGAGATCAACTGGATTCCCATGGGGAGGCCCTCAGAGCTCGCGCCCGAGGGTAGTGAGATGGCCGGGAGGCCGGCAAGAGTCCAGGGTGATTGAAACTTCGCATCACCGGTATCGCTCAGATCGGGTTGCGGAGGCGTCGGGGTGCTCGGTGTAAGCAGGGCGTCGAAGCGTTCAGCCGTGTCATTGAGATCGTCACCGAACTGCCTCCTGAGCCGTTGCGCGTTGATGTACTCGACGGCGCTTACGAGGTTACCGGACTCGATACCCCCTCGAACGACCGGGGCGAAAGAGTCCGGGTTCTCCCTGAAATCCTTCTCATAGGCGGCGGCGATCTCAGCGTTCCCTACTGTCTTGGCGATCGACGGATAATCCCAAAATGTCCCAGGCAGCTCGATTTCGTCGATGCGGGCTCCGGCTTTTGCCAGCACGTCGGCAACAGCAGTCAGGTGGCTGCGTGTCTCCTCGTCGCACTCCTCCAGAAAGTAAGGCCCTCGCCAGTCCGAGCTTCGGAGGGCTACTCGACCCTTCCAGTGGCTTTTGGTAATCATCCACCGGATGATGAGAAGAATAGGGGTCCTCGGGATCGAATCCTGCCATCGCCTGCAGCATGATGGCAGCGTCTCTTACCGTGCGGACGAAAATCCCTATCGTGTCCTTGGACCAGGAATTGGGAAAGACCCCGTGCTTGCTGATACGGCCGAAGGTGGGTTTGAATCCTATGATCCCGTTGTACGAGGCGGGGCGCAGGGTCGATCCCCCAGTCTGGCTGCCCAGGGCTGCCGCGCACATCCGGGTCGCAACGGCAACGGCCGATCCGGTGCTCGACCCACCGGGGTTGTATCGGGGATTCCACGGATTGAGGGTTTGGGTCGGGTCGCCCGATGCGAACTGGGTCGTGACGGTCTTTCCGAGCACGATGGCTCCCTGATGCTTTAGTTTGTCGATGCACGTCGCGTCATAGGTGGGCACAAAATCGGCATAAAGTGGGGAGGCTGCCGTCGTTTTGAGGCCTTTCGTGTAGTAGATGTCCTTTATTCCAAGCGGAACACCGCATAAAGTTCCAACCTCTTCGCCGCTTGCCAGCTTCTTTTCCAGAAGACGGGCGCTTTCAATAGCACCTTCACGATCGATCGTAAACCAGGCGTTTAGCGCAGGATTCTTCTCGTCGATACGTTCCAAAAACGCCTCGATGACCTCGACCGGCGATATGCTCTTTTCGCGCATCGCTCGGGCCAGGCTTTCCACGGTCAGTTCATGCAGATTCATTATCTCCTGCCTTCCAACAATGGGATATTCATAGAAAGCGGAAAAATATGCAACCTAATCAGAAGAATCTGATTAGCAAACCTATCCTATGGTTCGAACACGGTCGATTCAATCCCAATTCGAAGCGCTTGCGTCAGACGGAACATAGCACAATAACTGACATCAGCCTTTTTCATAAACATGACTAATTTAGTATACTTTATTGCGTAATGTCAGTATTATTGTTGCAAGGAGATGCAAATGAAAAGCGGCAAGGTCGAGACTAACGGGCAGATTCTCTATTGGGAATCTCACGGCGAAGGTGAGCCTTTGGTTTTAGTCATGGGAATCGGATATGACGCAACTCTGTGGGGACTTCATCAGGTGCCATGGTTTTCCAAGCACTACCAAACCATTGTTTTTGACAATAGAGACGTCGGACGGAGCTCAAAGGCCAGCGAATCATATACAATCGCTGATATGGCCGACGATCTCGCTGGGATGTTGGATGGCTTGGAAATCGAAAGAGCTCATCTGCTTGGCATATCGATGGGCGGCATGATATGTCAAGAATTTGCGATTCGTCATCCAAAACGTGTAAATAAAATGGTTTTGACAGGAACTGGTGCCACGACGGCCCGCGCGAAGTTTGATCCGATTTCGATTTGGAACTTCGTAAAAAGCCGGGATTCCGATGGATTAACCTTTGCGGCCCAACAGTTTTTATGGCTTTTCTCAGAGAGCTTTCGCCGCAATCACGAAGCTGTGGATCAGACATTGCAGCTGCTCGCCAGCAATCCAAATCCTGTTTCCGCAGAAGCATACCAGCGTCAAGCCGAAGCATACGTGAAGCACGATACGGCAGATCGCCTCGAGCAGGTGCGAGTACCGACATTGGTGATTGCTGGAGAACAGGACCGACTCACTCCGCCGTGGATATGTCGCGAAGTGGCCGACGCGATCCCCAATGCAAGGTTCCTGCTGTTAGAGGGTGACGGATCTTCACATGTACTGCCCCTTGAACGGCCCGAAGATTTCAATCGCGCTGCGCTGTCGTTCCTAAAAAGCTGATTGGAGATACAATATATACCTGGTGCTCGAGCAGCCGTAGTCGAGGTAGAGCTTACCGTCATGGATCGTGTGTTCTATAGCTGAATCGCCGCCAGCTCGCATACCATGGCTATTGCGGCCCGGCAGACATTAGCTGCAAAACTCAGGTTCAAGGTTTCGATTCTATCACTCTCTCGATGATAGTTATCGTTTCTATACTCCGCTGTGTCAGTGATCATGACAGCTCGATAGCCTGCATCCCAAAAGGGAGCGTGATCGGACCGGCGCACATCCGGCAGGCCGCCTCCCGTTCCTGGAACGACAAGCTGCTGGTAGGGCAGAGGAATTCTGTGTGAGTCGATACAGCTACAGAACGTCGTGACGAGCTCCTTGGAATCTTCGTTCCCAACAACGCCTATGAAATCGGCTCGGTCACGCAGGCGGATCGGTAGACCGGGGGGTGTTCGCTGTTTGACCTTGCTATCTGCGAAGCCTACCATCTCGAAGACGATTGCGGCAGTGATGTTCCAGCTCTCGTCATTGGCGTGTTGAGCCAGGGCCCTGCTTCCCCGCGTCATAGTTACGGTTTGAGATTCTCCAGAATCTCGTTCTTCCAGATTCACAGCCACGAATTGAACCGTTCTTTCGTACCTGTGCTCGCCCAAAAGATAAGCCATTTCCAACATTGCAGCGACCCCGCTGGCGTTGTCATCCGCTCCAGGGCTATTTGAAACCGTATCGAAGTGAGCGATCACGAGCACCCGTTCGTCCGGTGCGCTCATACCCTTTCGAGTGGCCACGATGTTGTCAAAGGGCTGGCCGTTGTCTATGAAGCTCTGCCTGTTGACTGAATAGCCGAGGGATTCCAGAGAGACTTCGATGTACCTTGCCGTTCTGGTCAAAGCCGCCAGGCCCGCTATAGGATGCCGCACGCCCTCCAATACCTTTATATGATACCGGATCCGATCCGCAGAAACCTGGTCTAATATCGAGCGAACAACTTGTTTGCTGTGCATCTTGCCTTCAACCCTACACTGATTTCAACCCTATACTGAATAGCGGAAACACGTCCATATTTCGCGTCTGCGACGCAGGATGCGGTCATCATTCTAGTGATAGGCTCTTGTGACTACGGAAAACGGGAATTTCTAAAGAAAAAGCTTAGAATTTCCCATTTTTCCCAATGCGTATGACCTGTCCTTATATACGAACCTGTGCAGGAGAGCCTCACAGATTTGATTCGAAATATGACAGCTGATACAATCGAAACCGAAATCCCAGCAGGTAAAGCAAGGTGAAGAAATGAAGAGAAGCACAAAGGACGTACTTTATTTTTACATTGGCAGGGAGAACGAGCCGACTCTGCGCGTAGAGCAGGGTGAGGTCTTCGAGGTAGAGACTCAGATGAATGCCGGCCCCTGGCTGGATGATCATCCCCAGGGAGAGGAGCTGCGAAAGAAAATCATCAGCGGGAACCCTTCCAGCGGTTGCATCTATATCAATGGGGCCGCTCCAGGAGATATGCTGATCGTCGATGTTCTCGATATCGAGCTGGGCCAATTGGGCTACACGAATTTCAAGGGAAGCACCGGGGCGATGCCCGCCTGGTTTGGAAGCAGCGCGATCGGCGCTCACTCCAAAGTCGTGAAGATACAGAATGAGATGATCTTTTGGGATGAGAATCTCAGAATTCCTGTGCAACCGATGGTGGGCTACGTCGGCGTTGCTCCCGAATCCGAGCGCTACCATCACGGGTGGGGCGGTTTCTGGGGTGGCAACTTCGATGTCCAGGAGATCACTACAGGGGCAAAGGTCTACCTTCCGGTATTCGTTCCGGGTGCCTTGCTGCATGTCGGTGATATGCACGCTATCCAGGGGGATGGCGAGATCTGCGGAGCCGGCGGAATCGAGTCCGAGGGCATTGTGAAGATGAGCTGCACGGTTGCACCAAAGCCGGCCAGTATGACTATGCCCCGCATCGAAAACGAAACCCACATCATTGCCGTGGGAATAGCGAAACCCGCGGAAGAAGCCTTCAGGCAGGCGCTAGAGTCTCTGGTTCTGTGGATCGAAGAGGATTACAGAATACCTCGCGGCGAGGCCTTTCTGCTTTTGGGACAGGTTCTCGAGGCTCGCTGCACGCAGTTCGTGAATCCTTCCTTTACCTATGTGGCCAAGATAGCAAAGAAGTACCTTCGGAAGCGATGAAGAGGGTATCTGTGGCTACATTCTGGCTCGTCATAAGCTGGGTCTTCAGCGTGATCTTTGCCATGGTCGCGGTCGCTGTTTACGGAATGGGCGGGCGGCTTCAGCGTTCGACTAGGAACGCCTCGACGTGAAGCCTGTCACTGCGGCTTAGAAACCTCACAAAAGCCGCCCGCTGTTCTTTCTCAAGTTTTTCCAGGACCAGTCCCAACATGATCGTTTTCTTCTCGACATGCGTCCACTCCCTCAATCCCGTGAGGGTAATTTCCGAAGGCGTTAGCTGATCATTCTTTACGAGGAGGGTGAACCGATGTTTCTCCGGATCGAGCAAATAGTCATCCGTGAAAAATATAAGGGCACCGGACAGGGAGATATTTTTTATGTATCCGATTTTCGCTCGACCCTCTTTCGATTCGAGAAACAAGGGCCAGTCTGATTCGATTCTGGGAAACACCCTTTTTTCCTTCATCCATTCCTCCTATTAATCAATCAGTCGTTTCAATCTGAGATAGTTAAGAATAAAATGCGGCAGAGCTTTGCGGGGAGGTGGCCCATTTTTTCCGAAGCAGTATCTCTGCACGTAAGCGCGATTGAAGTCTTCGTTGGGAAAGAAACCGTTGGCATCTTCGGAAAACTCCTCTTTCAACCTTTCTAAAAAATACATGTCGACGTTTCCGATATTCTTTACTTCCTGCGTGCCCCTGTAACGGCACTCGAAGAAATCCTTCACCTCATTATAGGTCGATTCGGATATGTTAATCTTTCCCGGTTCGCTGGCCTTTTCCATACGCGAGGCGATATTGACGGAATCCCCCCATATGTCGAAGGTGTATTTCTTGTAGCCAATAACACCGGAAATACAGGGACCGCTGTGTATTCCCACACGAATAGACCAGTTGTGGAGGTCAAGGTTTTCCACGGGCCTCTTGGGTTTTTTTAGGTCCTCCATCACATGAAGAATATTCATGGCGGCTAAACAGCAATCCACAGCATGGGAATCCTTTTTGATAGGAATTCCCGAAACACTCATATAGGAGTCGCCGATCGTTTTTATCTTCTCGATGCCATACTCCTCCATGGTCCTGTCATAGATCGAGAAGTAGGAGTTCAGCTTCCGAATCAGAGATACCGGATCGAGATGAAACGCCAGGCGGGAAAAGCTGACAACATCCGTGAACATGACAGACGAATGCCGGTAGACCTTTGGGTGCACCTCCTTGTGGGAAACAAGCTCTTCGGCGATATGTTCGGGCAAGATGTTCAACAGTATCTCTTTAAAGTTCAAGTTGGCGTTCTCCACCTTCTCGAAGATCTCTCTTACGGGAGACCAATTTATAGCCGTGCAGATAACGCTTTTATTCAACCGCATGAATTCCCATCTCAGAACTGTTATTTGACCTCCCTTTAGAGATACCTCGACCTCCTTCATTCTTGTGATTTTCATCCAGTTCAAGATCTCACTGTAGCTTCCTAAGCCGATGAGCTCTTCGAGGACACATTCCCGGCTTTTTAAGTTGCTAATCAGATGACGGGCGCTCTCGTTTACAGCTGTAACGCGATTCGTAGGGCTTATCCGGATTACGAAATATTCAAGAAGATGTATGATGGGATCTTGAGTCCTTGTGCTCATTTAGATCTCTTTAAGATCTATGAAGGACATCCTCTGGTTTATCTCCGGCTCATCGGTATTGAGAAGTATAGGTAGAGTTTCCTGCTGCCAGTCGTCATCTTTCAATCTTCTCACAACTATCGAGCCTTTTACTTTAGTTATAATGAGCTCGGTAATATCCATTATGATGTAGAAACCGTTCGAATTGCAGAAATTCAACTCACTAAAATCGAATTCGATCGAGCTGAAAGTTGATTTCTCCACACTCTTTTCCAGCTCAATGAGAAAACTTTCTAGATGCTTGTATGGATTGTCGATCCGTATAGCACCACTGAATGAGACAATCAGCTTTTTATCATCTTCTTTGGCGATTGACGTGAAGACGCTTGTTCCCCCATCCATGATGTCACCGTAGGTCAGGACTTTCAACTCAAGCCTCCTAAGGGAAAGAGCGACTCGATAGTGATAAATGGCCTGTTATACTCCACCGATACTCTAAATTTATTCTCGGCGACCAACCTTATCAAGCCAAGACCGCCCTCCAGATGATTGTTCCTTCTAGCCCGAATAGTTTCGGCTAGCAGCTTTCTCTTATCCGTTGAAGAGTTGATTTTGTCGACATGGGACTTCACTTTCTCGTACTGCTCTGGTTCTCCCATGTTTTTTACCCTTATCACCAGCGCACTTTCGTCGATCTCCAACTCAATAATGATCTTTCCGTTCTCGTCTGCGCTGTTTTCTACTGCATTGTTGAGCAGTTCGGTCATCACGACATTGGCCTTGCGACTGATGTTTCTGGCATAGAAAGAGCCGATCAGCTCCTCACAGAATCTGCCAATAAGACCGCTTAGATCGCCTATGATATTTTTTGTGGGCGAAAAATCGTATCGCAGGCTTATTTTCGTTGTTGCGAGATCCTCTTCTGTTATCAAGAGCTCACGCCTTCCTTCGCATAACGATCAAGGTGATATCATCGGTATCCTTGCTTCTGAAATTCTGGTAGTCCTCCAGGACGATTTCCAGGATTTCTTTGGGTGATTTGTCGAGACTGTCGAGTATGAGCTGATTTAGTCTATTGACTGTGTAGTCTTCGTTTTTCTCGTTTTGCGCCTCCACCATGCCGTCGGTGTACATGACGAGAAGATCGTTCTTCACAAATGGCAGCTCATACTCGTGGAAAGGCTTGCACCTCAGACCCAGAAAAGGATCCTTTCTTACGAATAGCGAGGCTTTCCCGCCGTGAACGAGCAATCCGAAGCCGCCGCCGTTGACATAGCTGAGGTTGTCTCTTTCGAAAACAACGAAATTCACTGTGGCGTATTTCTTAACGGTTTTGAGGAACGAGTACGTCATGTTGTTGACCCAGGCTACTATCTCCTTGGGAGCATCTGAACGCACCATCGAGGTCATGAATTGTGCCTTGAGGTATATCATCACCAACGCAGCCGATACGCCATGGCCGGAGATATCGAAAAGGCCTACCGCGTAATTGCCGCGTTTTGTCCTGAAGTAGTCGTAATAATCGCCACCCACCTCGGCGAGCTGCTTATGATAAACGGCCAGATCGATCTCCTTCTCCATTAATGCGGTCATTTTTGGAAGCAGGGCTTCTTGAATCTGACTGGCCACCGAAAGATCTTCGCGTATTATTGAGTAAGCTCTCTCAAGCTCTTTTTCTTTATCGTCCAGATTTCGGTAGGCGTTTTTGAGGTTTTCGTTCGTGGCAGCCCAAAAGGCTTTATCTCTTTCTCTCTCTTTCAACAGTCCCCTGTATTTCATGAAGAGTTTTTCCAAATCGTCCTGCGTGAGATCATCCTTTGATGGAATCAGATTCGACTTTAGCAAATCATCTAAAATCATATTTTTGCTCCAGATCCGAAATTCCTATGCACGATCAATGAAACTCGATTATAAAGCGGTTTTTATTCTCCTTGTTGTTGACATCGATATAATCGAGATCTCCGGGAGCCGACATACCTCCGATTATCACACCTCGCTCCATATCTTTATCAAAAGGGGTTGTGCTGTTTATCAGGGCTTTTCCTTTTTTTTCGTCTAGTTGCTCGAGATTGAAGCTTCCTACAAGCTTTCTTGGTCCTTTGACAACGCTGGCATAGCCCTGCGATCCGCTTTGAAACTCCAGGAACTCCACTCCCCTGCTAATAATATCCTTACCCGGGCCGTGTCTGTACCAACTCAGCATCATCTCCATACCGACGCGCTCCATTATCGGGGCTACATTTTCATATGACTTGAGGACGATCTGCTCGATTTCCCGAAGCCTATGGAAGGGGTACCATCCCATTGGCTCGATATTCGTGATGAGGCTGGTGGCCTTTGATCCAGCTACTATGTTGAGGTTGATGCACGCCTGAGCAAAGCCGAGAATCGTTGCCCCCATTACCGTTAGTTCGACGACCTTTTTACCGGATCCCATCTCTCCCTCCTCTATATAGTATAGGCGAGAACGGCCACTACCGTGGTGTCGTTGTAGTTCATCCTGATCAATCCCTCCGAAACGTTGGATGTGCAGTACTCTGGAAGGTTCACATCCATGTCGACCGCGTCGATCGGCCTGAATCCCGCCTTGAAGAGTCTCAACAGCCAGGAGTCGTACAGCTCGTGCCTCTCGCAGCGAAAGTGGTCACTGACTCCGAAGATATCTCTTATTTCACGACCGAAGAACTTCTCTTTGATGATGAATTTATGGGAAGGCTCGATCTTCGCCTCATCTATGAGCTGAAAAACAGTTCCGAAATGCAGCCAACTGTTGTGGAATCGTTTTGTCAGCTGCTCCGTATCATGGTCAGAGTTCGGCTCCACGAGGGTGAGAGTGAGGGGTTTGAGCGCTGCCAGGTTACGCAGCAGTTCCGTTCGCACTTCGTTGTCCCCCAGAGGATGAGCCGTGTGGTGAAACGCGAAGGCCGAGTTGACCACAATGCTGTTGCCGCCTACATTTTTTATAGCCCTGTAATCACTCGCCTTGAACTCCTCGATAAGGCCTTTCATGGGGTGGTATTGCACTTCGAACGGAAGGGTGTCCCGTACCTTATCTATGCTCAACCCTGTGGCTTTCAGATTCGATTCATCCGGATCTATGCCGATAATGTGCAGCCTCTGCAGCTTATGTATTACTTTACGCAGTCCTTCGAGCAATCTCTGACATTGAAGTCCTTTTCCTATGCCGATATCAACAACCGTTGCTTCAGGCTCGTGCTCGATGGCTTTCGCAAGATACCTGTTGGCCAGGCTGTGACCGGCAAAAACAAAAGGGATTGCCTCAGCCATACTGTAGAACAGCACAATCTGCGGAATATCGAATTGCTGAATGTAGATATTCTTGCTTTCGAGGAGCTTTTTGTCGATTCGTTTTAAAAGCGACTCCGCTATCAGGTGTGAAAGGAGATCTCGATTGGGGACATTAGGATCAATGTGCTTCACGATGAGATTCTCGATTTTTGGCTTGGCAAGTTTCTGCCTGTGAGTTGTGATCTGCCTGCAGATATCGAGTAACTCTTCGTACCTCTCCTGAAAAATCAAATGAGGCCTCTAGAAAATATGATAGGTCAACAATCTCCACAAGTCAATGATACTATTTTTTTTGAGATTTTTCAGAAATTCAATATTTAAAAGGCAGAGGTGGCGATACCGGACACTACAACCCTTGAAAAATCTGTGTTAGAGTTCTTGTGGACGGCTCGAGCATCCTCATTCATAAGTCCCATTCGGTAAGGAGTCTGAAGTATGCCTCTGAAGAATCCTGTAGACATAGCCCTTGTGCAGCCCTCTTCAGCGTAACGAAATCGAGATAGGAAGGACTTGCTGATATTTCGGGGTTTTTTGACACAGCAACAACGATCTCGCATTCAAGTTGTTGAGCATGTTTGATAGTATGACCTGCAAGGAGGTCGTCGAATGCCTTTCACCGCCGTGCGTGATATACAGATCTACTACGAGGTTCACGGCGCCGGGCCTCGCCTGTTGTACATAAGCGGTACAGGGGCTGATTTGCGGCGCGCCGTTAACCCATTCACCTCTCCTCTCGTGCAAGACTTCGAAATCCTCAGCTACGACCAGCGTGGTCTTGGTCAGTCATCTCGCTCAGATATCCCTTACACGATGGCTGACTATGCCGCTGATGCAGATAAGCTGCTCGAGGTCGTCGGTTGGGAAAGCTGCATGGTAATAGGAGTATCCTTCGGGGGCATGGTGGCTCAGGAACTGGCGCTACGCTATCCCAATCGAGTGAAACGGCTCGTGCTCGCCTGCACGAGCAGCGGCGGAGCGGGAGGAAGCTCCTGTGCGCTGCACGAGATGGCCGACCTGTCTGAAGAGGAGCGAAGCCGCAGGAGCATCCTTCTCGCGGATACACGGCGCAATGAACGCTGGCTAAAGAAAAACCGGGGGGAGATGGAGGAACTGGTTGATCAGGCGCTTGCAGCGCGACAGATCGGTGCGGGCGAACCCGGCCGTGAAGCCGGCGCTCGTCGGCAGCTCGAGGCGAGGGCCAACCACGACACATACGGGCGGCTGCCTGACCTGGATCTGCCGGTCTTTATCTGCGGAGGGCGTTACGACGGAATCGCCCCACCGGATAATGCCCAAGCCATGCAGAAGCAGATTCGGGGGGCAAGACTGGAGCTATTCGACGGTGGGCATCGATTCTTGGAGCAGGATCCAGCTGCCTACAAACGCATCGCCGCCTTTCTGCGCGGGGTCATAGGATCGATGAGCAAATGACTGCAAAGTATGACGGATAGACATACGGGATAAGAGGAGGATTATATGAATCCAACTGTGCTGGGAATCAGCGCTTCGCCCCACAAGGGAGGCAAGGTAGAGACTCTCGTGAAGGAGATTCTCTCAGCCTCGGGTCTTCCGTCGGAGATGGTTCGGCTGCACGAAATGAGGGTCGGACCGTGCACGGCGTGCAATGGCTGTATCAAGGACAATATATGCGTCATTGACGACGATTGGAAGACGCTTCGGGAGAAGATCCTGGCGAGCGCCGCAGTCGTCATCGGAGGCTGGGCCTTCTCGGGCATGATCGACTCCGCCACAAAGGCCCTCATGGAGCGGTTCTGGTCCTTTCGGCATCACCACCAGCTTGTCCGCGGCAGAGCGGGCGCAGTCGCTGTTGCGGGCTCAAATCCCGAGCTTACCGGGCAGCTCGCCGAGATGCTGCTCGCCTTTATGAGGAACAATGGGATGGCCGCCCTGGGCGGTGTAACGGCCGCAGGGGCCAATCCCTGTCTGGGGTGCGAGGACGCTCTGGAAGCCTGCGAGTACAGCGCCGTCGTAGCCCAGTACGGATTTCTTGCGCGGCAGGGGCTGGGAATGTATAACCCTATAGAGAATCAGCTGAAGGCCCTCAAGAAGGCCCGTATCCTCGGGCAGAGACTCGGGCACAAGGTACGGTTTCTGGCGGCTAGAGGATTCAGCGTGGAGCCCAGCCCGTACTCAAAAGCACAAGGAGCGGAGAACTGATGAAAAAGGCGAAAATCGAATCCATCAATGGCAGACATGAAAACCAAGTCGGTCAGGCAAACCGGGGCTCGACGGATGAACTGACCGAAGATGAACTGAGCAAAGATGAAATGACCAAAACAGTCAAGGAGAAGGCGCTCGCTCTGGGAGCGCACTTAGTCGGTATCGCTCCCATGTCGCGAATGGACTCTGCGCCTCCCGAATTCCAGCCGCGTCGATATCTGCCTGAGGCGGAGCACATGGTGTCCATGGCTTTCCGGATCAATCAGGGCGTCCAGCAGCTCCACCTGCGGGGCGAAAGCCCGATGGCGTTCTCCCGATTTGCCGGGCTCGAACCAAAGGTGCGGTTGGACGACGCCGCGCTGGATCTGGCTAATTTTCTGGAGGATTTGGGTTACATCAGCCTACCGGTGCCGGCGAACCAGTACTACTACCAGAACACAGGCAAGGCCGAGATCTCCCACAAGCACGTCGCTATGGCTGCCGGCTTAGGCCGCCTCGGGCGTGGAGGCTTTCTGGTGACGCCCGAATACGGTGGAGCTGTTCAGCTCACGACTGTTCTTACCACTGCGCCTCTCAAGCCGGATCCGATTCTCGAAGAAGATCCTTGCGAGGGTTGCCCGCAGCCATGCGTGTCCATATGTCCAGTCAAGGCCATTTCGCAGGACAGAGACCGAGTATTCAGCATGGAGGGGCGTGAGTTTCGCTATGGGTGGCTCTCCTATCTCAAGTGCCAGTGGTGCTGTGGCGGCATGGTGGCGGACAAAAACACCTACGCTCAATCGGATCTGCCGATGCCGGTTTTGGAAGAGGAGGACGACGCGGAGAAGGCGAGGCTCGAGTTTTTGCTGGCCAGCGAAAACCGCTATCCCTGGGACAAGGCCAACCGAGGCTCCTTCACGTTCAACGCCTGCTCTAAGTGCTACGTCGTCTGCCATCCGGAAAGGATGAAGAACAAACGCGCGACCGGAGCCTAGAGGCGAAATGCCGGTATAGCCCGAGAAAGGCCGGAATCGAAATAAGCATCGCACACTCGGCGGTTGGCAGCAGGTATTGCAGCGAGATGAGAAGATGAAAAATGAACAGGGCTCTAAGAGTAAGATCCTGCTCATCGAAGACGATCAGGAAATCGCTTCGGTCGTATCGATGAACATCGAAGATATGGGCCTTGATGCCGATCATGTCAACGACGGCCGGGAAGGACTCAGAAAGGCCCTGGAAGGCGGGTATGCCCTCATCATTCTCGATCTTATGCTTCCAGAGCTCGACGGCCTCTCGGTCTGCACGGCCATTCGCGAAAAGAATCAGTACACCCCTATACTCATGCTGACGGCGAAAGCCGAGGAGATAGACAGAGTCGTCGGGCTGGAGCTGGGCGCCGATGATTATCTGACGAAGCCCTTCAGCGTACGGGAGCTCATGGCCCGCATCAGAGCGCTCCTCAGGCGATCGCAGGTTCGACAGGGAAGCGATGCTACTGAGGGTGAAGCGTTAAGTGGCTCTCTTGTAACGATAGGTGAGCTTTCGGTGGATTTCGAGAAGCGCAAGGTGACTCTGGGCGACTCGGTGGTGGAGCTTACGCTGAAGGAGTTCGACCTTCTCGGGCTTTTGGTCCGGAGTCCCGGTAGGGCCTACAGCCGTGCAGAGATCCTCAGTCGGGTTTGGGGGTATCAATTCGAGGGATACGAACACACGGTCAACACCCATATCAACAGGCTTCGCAACAAAATCGAAAAGGATCCGGCCCATCCTAGGTACCTGAAAACGGTGTGGGGAGTGGGCTATCGCTTTGCCGAGGTATCGGAGTTTGCATCATGAAGATCTTTCACTCATTTTACGCTAGGCTTTCGATCATATTTCTCCTTCTGGTTCTTGCCCTCGGAGCCGGGAGCCTGGCTATCGCCTTCAACGCCGCTGGACATCTCTTTGACGAGGTGGAGCAGCTCTTGAACCGCGAATATGCGGCAAGCATCGCTGTCGAGCTCCAGCCTCTTGTCGAAGAGGGCTTTTCTCAAGAAAGGGTCAAAGCGGCCATTCACTACATGATGGTGCTCAACCCGATGGTCGAGATCTACCTGCTCGACGGAGAGGGATCGATCATCGCCTATTTCACCCATCCCGAAGAGAGGATAAGCAGATGGTCGGTGGATCTCGGCCCGGTGAGAGAGTTTCTCGCAAAGGAGGGCCGGGGCCCTGTCCTCGGAGACGATCCGCGAACCCCCGCAAGGAGAAAGCCCTTTTCGGCGGCTTCTCTTAGAATGGGCGGCGACGAGGGGTTCGTGTACGTGATTCTAAGGGGTCAGAGCTATGACAGATCCCTCGAGGACCTCCGCAGCAGCTACTTTCTGCGAACCGGATTCAGCACGTTTCTCTTCGCCCTGTTAGCCATGCTCATAGTCGGCCTTCTGCTGTTTTTCTTGCTGACACAGAGGCTCAGGCGGCTCAGCTCGGCCGTTAGGGCTTTCGAGCGGGGAGAGCTCGATCGACGTGTCAGTGTGAGGGGATCCGATGAGCTCGGAGCCTTGGGGCGGGCATTTAACGAGATGGCGGCTTCCATCGAGGCAGGCGTGGAAAAGCTGAAGGTGGCCGAGCAGCAGCGCAGGGATCTCGTTGCGGGCATATCTCACGATCTTCGCAGCCCTCTTACCTCTATCAGGGGATCTCTGGAGACTATTCTGCTCAAGGGCAACAAGCTGAGCGAGGATGAGGGGCGAAGGCTTCTCGAGACGAGCCTGAGGAGCGTTTCGAGCTTTCAGAAGCTCGTGGAAGAGCTCTTCGAGCTCGCAAAACTCGAAGCCAAGCAGGTGGAGCCTGCGGGGGAACCCTTCCAGCTTGCGGAGCTGGCGCAGGACGTTGTTCTCAAGCTAAGGCCGCGGGCAGACGAAGCAGGCATTTCGCTTGCGGTCGTTCATCCTGAGGAGCTTCCGCTGTTGATCGCGGACATAGGGATGATCGAGCGGGTTTTGACGAATCTCATAGAGAACGCCCTCTCACATACACCGCGGGACGGCCGGGTGAGGCTTTCGATCAAACACGAAGAAAGCCGGATGCGGATCACGGTAGCGGATACCGGAAGCGGCATCGACAGCGGCGATCTGCCCCGCATCTTCGAGCGCTTTTACCGGGCGGACAAGAGCTGGGGCCGGCGAAGCAGCGGAAGCGGGCTTGGCCTGGCGATTGCCAAAGAGATAGTCGAGCTGCACGGGGGCACCATCGAAGCCGAAAGCCAACCCGGTCAGGGGGCGGTGTTCAGGATCGAGCTGCCCCTCGAAGGGGCGGTTCATCGCGACTTGCCGGCTTAGGCCGCTCACGCTCTGCCCGTGGTGCGGTAGTTTATCCAAAGTTTCTCCTTTCGTTACAGTTTCGTGACATCTAAAGGTTACCTTCGAGTGCGGAGGTAACCAAATGAAACACATTTTAACGATCATTCTTGCAATGCTGCTCGCCGTAGTCGCTGCATACGGGCAGTCCGACGAGAGCGGCAAGATGCAGGGGAAAATCGGAGGCACCATGATGATGAGCTCCGGCGGCAAAGTCGACTTCATGGGCCTCGACGATGCCCGCATGCTCGCGGCGAAAGGGCCGACGGTTCTTTTCTTTCACGCCGATTGGTGCCCGATATGCCGTGCTGATATGCGGCAGATCGATTCCAGGCTGTCTGAGCTTGGCGATATCACAGTGGTGGTCGTCAACTATGACAACGCTGCAGAGCTCAAGAAGCGCTACGGCGTTACCTATCAGCACACTTACGTTCAGATAGACGGCGATGGCAAAAAGATCGCTCTCTGGAGCGGCGGAGGTGTGGACGGAATCCTTAAAAATGTAGTCCGCGGAGGGATGTAAGATCATGATCGTTTTGCTGCCCTTCGCCTTTCTCTCCGGAATCGTCACGATTCTCTCCCCATGCATTCTCCCGGTGCTTCCGATCGTGCTTTCGGGAAGCGTGGGGGGAAAGGGTCGTCCGACCGGCGTCATAACCGGCTTTATTCTGAGCTTCAGCGTTTTCACGCTGCTGCTATCGACCATCGTTCAGGCCCTTGGTATCGCCCCCGATGCCCTGAGAATCGCAGCTGTTGTGCTCATTGTCTTCTTCGGACTCGTGATGCTGGTTCCGAGCCTGCGCGCTGGATTCGAGAGGATAGCTTCGAAAATAGCAAAGGGTGGAGGGGGCCGGCCTCAGGCAAAAGGCTTCGCGGGAGGCTTTATCGTAGGCTCGAGCCTTGGATTGATATGGACCCCGTGTGCAGGGCCGATAATGGCCTCCGTCATAAGCCTGGCCATCAATCAGAGCATCGACGGTGGAGCCGTGTTCATCATTCTTGCGTACTCCCTCGGCACCGCCGTACCGATGCTGGCAATCATGCTGGGTGGCCGGACGGCGATGAAACGGATACCTGTTCTCTCCAGAAATCCCGCCAGGGTCCAGCAGGTGTTCGGAGTGTTCATGATCCTGGTGGGAATTGCAATCGGTTTCGGCTGGGACCGCAGCTTTCAGTCTACGGTCTTACAGCTTTTCCCCGGCTATGGGGAGGGACTCACGGCATTCGAGAGCTCGAAGCCGGTGCGTCGGGCCCTCGATGCAAGATCTGGGTTCGAAACAGGAGGCGGCGAAGCGGGAGGCGGCACCGAAGGTGGTGTAATGACAGCCGATTCGGCCGATTCGCCCAGAGTCAGCTTTAATGCCGTTCAGGATAACAGCGGTCTCGGAGATTACGGCCCCGCGCCGGAGATCGTTACAGATGGACAGTGGTTCAATATCGAGGCATTGGGGACGGGCGCAGAGAACAGCGGCATCACCATGAAGGACCTGAAGGGCAAGGTTGTCCTGGTTGATTTCTGGACGTACAGCTGCATCAACTGCGTAAGAACGATTCCCTATCTTCGGTCCTGGTACGAAAGGTACCGCAAAGACGGATTCGTGATCATCGGGGTTCACAGCCCGGAGTTTGTCTTCGAACACAATCCGGACAATGTCAAGAAAGCCATGAAGGAGCTGGGGGTGATTTGGCCAGTAGTACTCGACAACGAATTCGAGCAGTGGAGGGCTTACAACAACCGCTACTGGCCTGCCCACTACTTTATCGACGCTGCCGGACGGATCAGGTACTTTCACTTTGGCGAAGGCAACTACAAAGAATCCGAGGAGGCCATACGCGCCC
>CAZLRN010000019.1:0-20695 GCA_964561715.1 uncultured Spirochaetales bacterium | reverse complement strand
GGCACTGATAGCTCGGTTCGCTCAGTCCTGATCTTCTGTCTGCCCTCTACAGGTGAGCAGAGCTTTCTCCCATCGATCAGGCGATCCATCAAAGACGCTGATCCGGACGTACGAATAGCCAGCATCTGGGCTCTCGTGGATTATGGGGATACCCGCTCGGTGAACCAGGCCTTCTCGATGCTGAGAGATCCCGTCGAACGGGTGAGGGTCGAAGCCGCCAAGGCTCTTGGTACCAATGGCTCGAACGAGGTGCTGGAACACATCCAAGAGGTTTTAAATGATGAGAACGAGGTGGAAGAAGTCAAGGTGGCCTCTGTAAGGGGTTTGGGTTCTTCGACATCGACAAGAGCCATCGATATACTGACCGCCAAACTGGAGCAGGACGTATCCTATGAGCCCGTGGTTATAGAGGCTCTCGCAACTAAAACCAGCCGCAACGAGTTGACGCACTTAATCGATAACTTCAAAGATGCCAGTCAAAGAATAAGAGATAAGCTCAGAGGCGCCTTTAGAAGCATGAAGCAGAAAGGCGAAGCAGCCATGCTCGACCTTCTCAGCCAAGAAATCGCCTCACTGAAACCCTTTGTAGCGGATATCCTCGAAGGAACCGGCTTTATCGAGAGTACGATCAGAAAGATGACTCACCGCGATCCGACGATACGCAGGGAGGCTGCGGAAGCGCTCTCTTTGATTGGCACCGAATCGGCTTTTAGAGGTATCGTTCTGGCAGCCCGGGATCCCGACGAAGAGGTCAGGGTCAGAGTCATCAAGGCATTGGAAAAGTTGGAGACTAAGGAGGGCAAATCGATTCTCAACTCGTTGGAGAACGATCCAGATGCGCGAATAAGGAAGTACACGCACTGGGCCCTCGAAAGGCTTCACTCAAAATCACTTTGAGCTATTCCCGATAGAAGACTCTGATCTTTTTGTAGAGGCCTTCTCCTTCGCTGATGGTTTCTATGTGTTCCAGGCTGTTGAGAGTCGTATGGATCAGCCTCCTTTCAAAGGGATTCATGGGATCGAGCAGTTTTGATCCCTTTGATCTTCTCACCTGGTCTGCTACCTTGTGAGCAAACCTGATCAGGTGTCTCTCCCGTCTCTGCCTGTAGTTCTCAGCGTCGACTACAACCTTCACTCTCCTGTCGTAAACGCGACCCGCGTAAACGTTGGCCAAGAGCTGAAAGGCATCTAGGGTTTTGCCCTGCTTGCCTATAATGACGGCTGAGTTGTCGCTTTGAATTTCAAATCCTATTCTATCCTCTTCCCGGAAGGCTAAAAGCACACTGGCGTCGAAACCCATATGTTTGACTACCTCAGTGAGAAACTCGTTGATTTTTATCTCGCCCTCGCCTTCGGGTGTGAGAGGTTCGCTCTGCTCGTCGAGATAATCACCGAGGTGGACACGTATCTTTACCTTTCCTCCTCCCCAAAGAAAACCCTTCTTCTTGTTTTCGAGGATCTCGACATCGATCTCGTCTCTATTCAGTCCGAGTGACTCTATAGCATTGTCGATCGCTTCTTTCTCGGTCTTGCCTTCAAACTCGTGAACCATATCTACTCTCCTGTTGCGCCCTCATTTTTCAGACGCTTACGGTTAATATAAAGCTGGGTCAGAAAGGTGAAGAAGCCCTGCATCGTCCAGTACAATAGCAATCCGGACGGCATGTTGTACATGATAAAAAAGAAAAACGCCGGAAGCGCGTACATCAACATCTTGGTTTGAGATCCAGATTGGCCCGGTGTTTTGGTGATCCACTGCTGAACAAACGTAGTCGCTAGCATGATAAAGGGCAGGAGCCTGACATCAGACCATCCCACCAGCGGAATGGTAAAGGGAAGGGAGAGAAAAGTTTCCGGCGCCGACAGATCGGATATCCAAGGAGATATAAAGGCCGCTCCTCGAAGCTCGAAGTAATTGTTGAAGAGGCTGTACAGAGCAAAAAAGATGGGTAGCTGCAGAAGCATGGGCAGACAGCCCCCGAGGGGATTGACCCCCTCCTTTTTGTAAAGGGCGGCCATCTCCTGATTCAGTTTTTGGGTGTTGTTGCCGCAACGCTTCTTGAGCTCTTCGATCTTGGGGCCCAAGCCCTGCATCTTGTGGGTGGATTCGAAGCTCTTGCGCGTAAGGGGAAAGAATACGATCTTGATGAGAATGGTCAAGAGAATAATGGCCACGCCCCAGTTCGGGATGATTCTGTAAAACATCTCGAGAAGCCATTTCAAGATAGAGGATAACCATCCCCAGAAATCTCCCTGAACAGCGCTATCGAGCTGCAGTCCACTCTCCTGCCACTCATTCCCGTCCCTGACGTTGTAGCGGCTGAGGATATCCTTTTTTTTGGGTCCAATATAGAACTTGTAACCGTCCTCCACCTTGATGGCGTCTGTAACGCTTCGATCGAAGTAGAAGCTCGTTCGATCCTTCAAACCCTCGGTTTTTGTTACATCGAATCCGCCTCTTAACAGGCTGAAGTCGCTGATATAGGAGATACCGATAACAAGAAAGTATTTTCCTTCCACAGCAATCCAAGAAAAGCGATCTTCGATATCCTTTTGTGGCTCCTTCTTGAGTTTATTGGAGAAATCTTTCCTCTTTCCATCGGAATAGTAAATCGGACGCCTGTACTCATTCCTACCATCGAGCTTTTTGTAATCAGGCCCTATCTGAGGCCCAAATTGAAGGGAGTAGCTTTTGACTGGCAAATCCTGCCGATCCTCTGCAGCGATCGAGATCCTGACCTCAAGCAGGTAATCGTTCTGCTTGAAGATGAATCTCTTCTTGACCGTTAAGGGTATATCTTCATCGTAGGATTTATAGACGTACCTCTTCGTAAACTCCCACTCTCCTGGGCTGAGAGGGGGCGAGTAGCTGAAGACATCACCTCCCGTGTCGTAGTCTTCGAGAAGGAGATTGAAGGGATAGAGCCCGGAATCGCCTGAGAGCACCATCTCTACGGGAGCTCCTCCGGCTTCTCTGTAGTTATTCAGGCTCAGTGATTTCAACAGAGCGCCCTGAGTCGAAAAGGTTGCTTGAAAAACGCCATTGGATATCTCGACCTCGCGTGGCTTCTGCCCTTCCTCATCAATGGGCCGGAAAGCCGAGCGTGAGGCCGGTTCACGCGGACTCACCTGTTCTGTGGGCTTCGCAGCCTCTTCGGAACTGGGTGCCGGTTTCTTCTTCGAAGAAACCGGAAGGGTACCCGGGAAGAAAAGCGCCTGAACGCCAAAAAAAATGCTAATTATCACTACCGATAGCACAACAGCTAGGATTGTTTTCTTATCCATTGCTTCTCCCAATACGTTTTAACATCAGCTCTCCTTCAGGGAAGCGGATCATAGCCCCCGGGGTGAAAGGGGTGACACCTGATCAGTCGTCTCAACGAGAGATAGATCCCCTTGAACACACCATACTTCTCAAAAGCAGCTTTGGAATACTGAGAACAGGTGGGGTAAAAACGACACACCGAGGGAAATAGTGGTGATACGACTTTCTGATAGAGGCTGATTAAGAAAATAAAAATATATCTCATCTCACAATACGATGTTTCATTTTGCGAGGCTTATCTTTTTGATTAAGATGTCAAACTGTTTCTGTCGGTCTGAAAACGAATACCTGCCCGGGTAAAAAATAAAGAGCAGATCGTATCCTGATCCGAAATGCCCTCTCATAGCGCGATAGATTTCCCTGCCGACTCTCTTCTCTCGGTTCCTCTTTACCGCGCCTTTGAATCCTTTGCTCGTGGTAAAAGCCACCCTGTTGTATATCAGATCATTCTTTTCGAAAAGAATTTCAAGCCCCGCACATCCTACGCTCGAGCATGATCTGTAGAGCCTTACGATATCCGCTTTTCTTCTAAGTCTTTCCTCTTTTCTGATTCCTCTATTCTCAGTATCGTTTCTTTTCATCAGAAACAGTAAGCTTTATCCTACCTTTGCGCCGTCTCCTGTTTAGCAGCGCGCGTCCGTTTTTTGTACTCATCCTTGCCCTGAAGCCAAGTTTTCTGCTTCTTCGTACTCTACTTGGCTGATAGGTTCTCTTCATTTGGAGTTACTCCTGTCGCCGAAGGATCGCATCCCGGAAGTGGAATCATCCGGGCCTGTATAATCAATTCCTTACCTCTTATTCCAGTAAGGACGCTTCAACCGCATTAATAAGGGGAAAATTATAGAAACCCAAATTTAGCGATTAACATAAGGTCTGTCAACCGTTCCGTGCTCTCCCCTCCCTTCTCTTTGGCGCGTTTTCCTTGCCTCATTTCTCGCCTTCTCCAAAAGGCACTACTCTCACCTTGATCGACTCGATCTTCAACTCAGGAAAACGCGATTTAACCTTTCTCAAGACCTCTTTCTCCTTGAATCGAAACATCTGAAACCAGCCTGGATGATCAACCTGGACAGCAAGGCTTCCCCTCTGTACGTCGACGGCCTTGGAGTGATGAGAGAGGGGTTCGCCCACGATCTCATCCCAACTTGTGTAAAGCGATATATATTTCTGCCCTTCCTTCAGCGTTCCCTCAGATAAGAGAGACCTCAGGATGTCGCCTGCTCGCTCCATGGGCTAAGCTCTCCTGCATTCACCTTATATCCGATGGTATCAGTTTTCCAGTAATCCCGATACCGTTCTGTAGGGAGAAATGTAAAGACCGCCTGCTCATAATCCGGTAAAGCCTCCAAAAAGGCCCTCTTTCGTTTTCCATCCAGTTCGAGAAGCACATCATCCAAGAGAAGCACTGGCTTCTTGCCGGACCTGCCTTTCACATATAGGGCTTGGGAAACCCTGAGTGCCAGTGAGACGAGCCGCAGCTGACCTGTAGAGGCAATATGGGTAAAATCACTCTTTCCGACAAGGAATCTGATCTGGTCTCGGTGCGCCCCCGACGTTGTTGTTTCCAGCACCTTATCCCTCTCCCTTTGCTCCAAGAGCAATGAACGAATCTCCTCGGGCGCTTCTACCTCCCCCCAAGAAGCTCTGTATTCAAGTCGTAACTCCAAATCCGATCCTGATACCTGTCTGAAGAGAGGTGAGAAGAGGCTATTGAACTCAGCCATGGTCTCTTCTCTCCGCTTTTGGATCTCAAAACCTAATTCTGCAAGTCTCTGATCATAGACATCGAGCATTGAGTGCTGATGATTACGCAACATAGCATTTCTGCTCTTCAGCACCTTTACATATTGTCTCAATAAATCGATGAAAAGCGGGTCAAAGAGACTCATCGTCTGATTGAGAAAGCGCCTTCGCTTTTCTGGCGCTCCTGCTACGTAATCCATATCCCCGTGCGAGAAGAGAATGCAGGGAGTAATTCTTACGAGCTCCTTTCTGTCGTAAACAGGATTCCCATCCACCCTGATCTCTTTTTTGGCATTGGTTGAGATTTTCACAGATGTCCTTCTGGTAAAATCATCATCCTCGATAAGCGCTTCGATCAGGGCCGTCTTTTCCCCTTGTCTTATGAGCCTTCGATCCTGTTTTGTCCTGAAGGAGGAGCCGTAGCAAATTATGTAGAGGGATTCGATGAAATTAGTCTTGCCCTGACCATTGTCTCCAACGAGAAATATATCCGTAGAATCGAGGCGTACCTCTCTGTCCTTGAGATTTCTGTAGCTGTAAAACCTGACGTTCTTGAAGCCCATGAATTATATCGGCGGGAGTTTGCTATGATGCCTACTTGGTTTGCATGGGCATGATGATGTGTATGTACTCTCTTTCGGGTACAGATTTAAGAGTCACCGCCTTGCTCGTTTCGGTGAACTCCACGCTTACCTTCTCCTCTGCGATCTCCCTCAATGGCTCCATAAGATATGTATAGTTGAGGGCTATAGTAGCCTCTGGACCTTCATACTCGCAAGGAATCTCTTCGCGGGCCATTCCAATCTCGCTCTCCTCCGATGTGATGACCAGATTGTTCTCCTCAGCCTTGAGAAAAACTCGCCTCGACTTCTGTTCAACCAGGATAGATACCCTCTTCAGCGCATTCTCCAAAAGATCCCTCTGAACAACGATCCGATTCTCCTGGCTATCCGGGATGACCCGCTGATAATTCGGAAACTGCCCATCAATCAGGCTCGAAGAGATCTTATGGCTTCCAAACTTAGCGAAAACATTTTTATCCGTTATGAAGAGATCCAGATTTCCCTCTCCTGGCAGCAGTCTCCTCAGCATGTTGAGAATTTTTGGCGGAATGATGATTCCCCCGATATCGGGGAGCTTCGGATCGGCAGGCTTTGTTATAAAGGAAAGTCGACGCCCATCGGAGGCCACCATGATGAGGCGATTTTCGGCCTTTTCGAGATAAACTCCGTTCATAAAGTAGCGTGTTTCGTCATCTGATATGGCGAAGATCGTAGAAGAAATCATCTCAATGAGGTCTTTCTGCTGAAACTCGAAGAAATTCTCCTCCTGCGTGCTCTGGATCTCCGGATACTTGTCCGATGAGATGCTCTTGAGCTTGAAATCTATCTTCTTAAAGATAGGTCGAATTGTTAATATCATATTCTCAGAGAGCTCAAACTCGATCTCTCCTGTGGGCAGCGATCTTAGAATGCCTAGAAGCTTATCGCAGAAAACCGTAGTACTTCCTGCTTCGACAACCTCTACGGGCATGCTTGTTTCAAATCCAACTTTTAGGTCTGTGGCGCGAATGGTCAGGGTGTTGTCATTGACGCTGAGAAAAACATTAGAGAGTATGGAAAGCACATTTCTAGAGGATATGATCTCCTGTGCAATGGATATCTCTTTGATCAGTTCATCTTTTTCGCAGGTAAACTTCATATTGTACTCCTCTAAATACTATATAAATAAATTTGTAGTAGTTGTTAAAGAGCTTGCGAATATGTGGAATACCGATATAAATGCATAACAGATAGGAGTTTGGTTTTTGAACAACTCGGCAAAGGCTTTCTCTAGTTATCCACATATCATCAATGACCCAAACATTCACACAGATTCATAACAGGTCTTTCGCAGATACTCCACAAGGATTACTAAGAGCTCATCCTATACTCCACAATTTTGCGTTTGAGGATCTGGATCATAGGTTCGAGAGTTGAGTCCGTTTTCATGCCATTTTCTATTTTCTGGCAGGCATACATAACAGTAGTATGGTCTCTACCGCCGAACTCAATGCCTACCTCTGTTGTAGAGTATTCGGTCATCTCTCGTGCCAGATACATAGCAATTTGGCGAGGAAAGGCAATGGCCTTTGTTCTCTTTTTTCCCCTCAGGTCGTTGGGTGAGAGCCCAAAGTATTCGGCGACACTTCGGAGGATGGCTTCTATGGAGACACCTCTCTGATTGGGATTAGCGAAAAAGTCCCTAAGTTGGGCTTGAGCAATTTCCAGCGTGATATTTTTATTGACGAGATCGGCGTAGGCCACAAGCTTCAATAGGGCTGCTTCAATATCCCTTACATTTGTTGTGACGTTTTTGGCAATGAGTTCAATGGCATCGTCACTGATCCGAACGGGGTTGTTTTCTATTTTTTTTCTGAGGATTGCTATTCGTGTTTCATAATCAGGGGGTTGAAGGTCTACATTGAGGCCTCTTTCGAATCGGCTTCTAAGGCGGTCTGTGAGTTCCTTCAGTTCGGATACAGGCCTATCACACGTGAACACCATCTGCTTGTTTGAGTTGTAGAGGGCTTCGAAAGTATAGAAAAGCTCCTCCTGGGTTTGAATCTTGCTCTGCAAAAAATGTATGTCATCGATCAGAAGGATATCCACGGAACGGTATTTTTTCTTGAACCTATGGGAAGTGCTACTTTGAATCGAGCTGATGAACTCACTTGTGAAGGTCTCGGCCGTGATGTAGGATATCTTCTGATTGTTTGTTGTTGAAAAGATAGAATCTCCGATTGCCTGAATGAGGTGAGTCTTGCCGAGGCCTACACCTCCGTATATGAGGCAGGGATTGTAAGCTGTTCCTGGATTTCGGGCTATCGCGATGGCAGCGTTAGCTGCAAAGGAGTTGTTTTCACCTATCACAAAGGTTTCAAAGCTGTACTCAGGCTTGAGCGGCGGATGACGGGGCCGGGAGGCCGCGGTTTTTGTCTCGCTCGTTTTCGAGGCCTCCGAATCTTTCTTTGGCTCCTTCGTCCTCTGTTTTGTATCTATGACGAACTGAAGTTTGAGAGGAGTCCCTTGCAGTTCGAGCAGCTTATCTTCGATATTGCTTTGGTATCTCTGGATTATTTGATCTTTGTAGAAAGATGAAGGAACGGAGAGAGTGATATGATTAGCATCGGAATCGCTGTAGATGAGATTTTTAAACCACATAACATATTCCTGCTCACTGAGTTCGGTACGTATGTGTTTTAGTGTCTCATCCCAAAGGCTAGAATAGTCCCAGGAGCCTTCTTCCATAGGCTTTGCCCCACTTTCTCGCAGGATATGCACATGTTACTAACAAGCTGGAAAGCATATCTCTCCTTATCTTTAAATTTTGAATCGTTCTCTACAAAATCTCCAATACTACGGGAAGTTTATGATAATTTCTTTTAATACAACAAATTATTTAAATCTTCCTCTCGAAAGGATAATAAGGGAAAATTCTCTCTATCTCCGTGCCTGAAGAATTCAAAATACGAGCCAACAGAGGGCTCGTCGTCCACAGGTTGTTAACAGATGCAGCAAAGCGCATTCTAACTCATATGATCATCCCATTGCAAGGGTTCCTCGCCCCTCATCACGAGAATGCAGGTAGCCTTCCGGGACCTTAAACCACATAAATCGTCCCTTTGAAAGGATTTGTAAAGTAGGCGAAATTTGGGTCTAGGCTGATTGATTCGTGGCTGAGCTAGAGTCGTACTTTACTTTTATCTCTTTCGTATGTATAATTTTACAGCTATCCAAGCTTTCAGGAAAATGCATGAGCAAGAACTACTCGGCTGAACATATCCAGGTTCTCGAGGGTCTGGAGCATGTGAGGAAACGCCCTGGCATGTATATCGGCACGACCGGGCCCGAAGGACTGCATCATCTCGTTTACGAAGTTGTAGACAACAGCGTTGACGAAGCCCTGGCGGGATTTTGCACGGAGATCGCCGTTACTATTGAGAGCGGAGACGTCATCCGAGTCGAAGACAACGGTCGAGGCATTCCAGTCGATATTCATCCCACAGAGAACGTAAGTGCTCTCGAAGTGGTTATGACCCGACTCAATGCAGGGGGGAAGTTTCACAAGGAGAGTTATAAGGTTTCGGGAGGTCTCCACGGTGTCGGAGTATCCGTCACCAACGCCCTATCGGAGTGGTGTGAGGTGATAGTCCATGTCGGTGGGCAAACCTACTTTCAGAGGTACCATGCCGGCGAACCGGAAGAAGACGTGAAGGTCATATCCAAAACCGACAGGCAGGGTACGGTAACACGATTCAAGGCTGATGAGAGCATCTTCGAAGAAGTCGAGTACAGCTTTGATTTGCTCTCGAACCGGCTGCGGGAGCTGGCGTTTCTCAATAAGGGCGTCAAGATTTCGATTACAGACGAAAGATCCTCAAAAATCAAATTTCACACCTTCGAGTTCACAGGAGGGGTGCAGTCCTTTATTGTGTATCTCAACAAAAACAAGAAGTCTATTCAGAATGAGCCCATCTATTTCGAAGGTGAACGAGAGAACGTGATGATCGAAATCTCCTTCGAGTACAATGATGGGTACAGCGAAACAATTTTCAGCTACGCCAACAACATCAACACTCGGGAGGGGGGAACCCATCTCTCAGGATTCAAGTCGGCTCTCACCCGTACGCTCAACGATTTTTTGAGGAAGTCGAAGTGGTCAAAAAAGGTGGAGGAGAATCTGAGCCGGGATGATGTGAGAGAGGGACTAACTGCTGTAGTTTCTGTAAAGGTCCCGGAGCCCCAATTCGAGGGGCAGACAAAGGCCAAGCTCGGCAACAGCGAGGTACAGGGAATAGTCGAGTCCTTTGTACGCGAAAAACTGACAGATTACTTCGATGAGAAAATAGGCGTGGTCGAGAAGATCCTCGACAAGGCCATGATGGCGGCTAAGGCGAGACTGGCTGCGCGTAAGGCTCGTGAGCTCACCAGGAGAAAGGGATTTCTCGAGAGTGCGGGGCTTCCAGGCAAGCTGGCGGATTGCTCGGAAAAGGATCCCTCTCTGTGCGAGCTCTATATCGTGGAGGGAGACTCGGCCGGAGGCAGCGCCAAACAGGGACGAGACAGCAGCTTCCAGGCAGTTCTTCCTCTCTGGGGAAAGATGATGAATGTCGAGAAGACCCGCATCGATAAGGTCCTCTCCAATGAAAAGCTCCAGCCGATTATCACAACCCTTGGAACGGGTGCGGGCATAAGCTTTGATCTCAGCGCGCTGCGCTATCACAAGGTGATCATCATGGCTGACGCTGATGTGGATGGCTCGCATATTCGAACCCTGCTTCTTACCTTCTTTTTCCGCTACATGACAGAGCTCGTGGAAAAGGGCCATGTCTACATCGCCATGCCGCCATTGTACAAGTTGACATCGGGCAAGTCGGTCCTCTACGCCTATGATGATGCAGAGCGGGATCGGATTATGAGAGAGCTCAACGGAAAAAAGGTCAGCCTGCAGCGCTACAAAGGCCTGGGAGAAATGAATAAGGATCAGCTCTGGGAGACCACGATGGACCCCGAGACCCGCAGCATCATCCAGATAACCCTTGAAGATGCTGTCGAAGCCGAGGAAATCTTCACAACTCTTATGGGCGAAAATGTTGAACCTCGAAGAAGGTTTATTGAAGAGAACGCGCTCAGCGTGAAAAACCTGGATATCTAACGTTAATTGAGCTGCACAAAGCGCCGTTTAGCTAGAAAAAGTAGATTTCCTGACTGATGATGCCTCAGGGAAAGAGGAGCAATACTTGAAGGACGAAACAGGTAAAGTCATCCGTCTTGCTATCGAAGACGAAGTCAAAGAATCCTATATGAACTACGCGATGAGCGTCATCGTGAGCCGGGCATTGCCGGATGTGAGGGACGGGCTTAAGCCCGTGCACCGGCGGATCCTCTACGCCATGAACGAGCTCAGCCTTCGAGCAGACAGGCCCTTTGTCAAAGCGGGGCGCATCGTGGGTGATGTGCTCGGGAAATACCATCCACATGGAGACCTTTCCATCTATGACGCATTGGTAAGGCTTGCCCAGGATTTCTCTCTTCGTTATCCGGTCATTCGGGGACAGGGCAACTTCGGTTCTCTCGATGGAGACCCGCCTGCAGCCATGAGGTATACAGAGGCGCGGTTCGAGAGAATTTCAGAGGAGATGCTTCGTGACATCGAAAAGGAAACCGTAGACTTTGTTCCCAACTATGATGACAGCCTCAGTGAGCCGACGGTTCTGCCCTCAGCCTTTCCCTTTCTGCTCGTCAACGGTGGAAGCGGTATTGCCGTGGGAATGGCGACAAACATGGCGCCACACAACCTGAAGGAGATCTCGGAAGCTATTGTGGCCTACATCGCCAATCCAGAGATCAGCGTTCAACAGGTTATGTCCCATGTCCATGGTCCAGACTTTCCTACAGGGGGAGTGATATTTGGTAGGAATGGAGTGCGGGATGCCTACAGAACTGGCAGGGGCCGTATTATCGTGAGAGCCCGGGTCACTCTCGACAAACTTAAGAGCGGACGGGACATCATCATAATCAACGAAATTCCCTTCATGGTAAACAAGTCCAATCTCGTCATGAGAATCGCGGATCTCGTGAGAGATAAGAAGCTCGAAGGAATCCATGACCTACGGGATGAATCAGGGCGGGACGAGCCGGTCCGAGTAGTGATCGAACTCAAGCGAGGAATGGTTCCCAAAATCATTCTCAATCAGCTCTTTCAGAACACCCCACTTCAGCGCAGCTTCAACGTCAATAACCTGGCCCTGGTCCATGGAAGACCAAAGTTACTGAACCTCAAAGAAATGGTCATGTGCTTCGTGGAGCATCGTAAGGAGGTTGTTACACGTAGGACGAGATTCGACCTGGCCAAAGCGGAGGCAAGAGAACACATTCTGCAGGGGCTGAAGATTGCTCTCGAGAACATCGACGAGGTCGTTGAAGCAATCAAAAAGTCGGCGGACCCTGACGAAGCGCGGGAAGCTCTGATAAAAAGGTTCAAGCTTTCGGAGAAACAGGCTCGGGCCATCCTGGATATGCGTCTCCAGAGACTGACTAGCCTGGAAACAAGGAAGATACTGGAAGAGCTGAAGGAGGTGCTGGAACGCATCAAGTATCTCAAATCCCTCTTGGCTGACGAACGAAAGATTCTAAAGGTAATAGAAGAGGAGACAAGAGAGATTACCGCGAACTACGGAGATGACAGGAGAACAGACATTATCGATGAGGAGATCGAAGAGTTCAACATCGAAGATCTCATCATGAAAGAGGAAATGGCGATTCTCATCTCCAACAGAGGATTCATCAATCGTATCGCTGTCTCGGCTTACAGAAGACAGAACAGGGGCGGAATGGGATCATCTGGCACTAAAATGAGAGATGAGGATTTTATGGAGCAGTTCTTCGTAGCCTCCACTCATGACTTCCTCTTCTTTATCTCTTCGGAGGGAAAGGCCTACTGGCTCAAGGTTCATGAGATCCCCATTGGAACGCGAATTTCCAAGGGGCAGAATATTCGGGCTATTCTCTCTATAGGGACAGACGTGGACATCGCCACGGTAGTCTCGATGACGGAATTCTCCGAGGATAGCTATGTCATGATGGCGACATGCCGAGGAATTGTCAAAAAGGTTCGGACTGTAGAGTTCACCAATGCCAAGCGGAGGGGTATTGCAGCGATCAATCTGGACGAACATGATAGGCTTGTTAGTGCTCGCCTTACCCAGGGCGGTGACGAGGTGATCATCGTGACGCGAAAAGGTTTTGCCCTGAGGTTTCACGAGAACTCTGTTCGATCCACAGGACGCACATCCCGAGGCGTGAGGGGAATCAGATTGACAAAAGGGGATGAGATCGCCGGAGTAATTCCAGTCAGCGAGGGCGAAGAGATGCTGCTGGTAAGCGAGTTCGGATATGGAAAGCGAATTGAGTGTTCCAACTTCACACCCCATAGCCGAGCCACCAAGGGTCAGATCTGCTACAGGTTGACCGAGAAGACCGGGGAGATAGTAGGTGTACGTTCGGTCAACAAGAGGGACGATCTCGTATGCATAACCTCTCAGGGAACCGTGATCAAGGTTAAGATGAACGCCATTCCTGTCATGGGAAAAAGCGCTCAGGGTGTCCGGGTTGTCAACATCAATAGACCTGATGCTGTTGTGGGGGTAGCCCGAGCAGCGCGGGAGGATTAGAATAAAACCGCCAAATGTTTCACGTGAAACATTTTGGTAGCCCCCTATTCTTTGCGGTAAGCTATCTTTAGCTTAGCGCAATCTGTTGTGCGCCGCTACAGTTAGCGTAGCGCTATTTATAGCAAACCGCTATTTATAGCGAACTATTATTTATAGCAGAGGGGTCGCTTTTCGGCGGATGGAATAATCACATCTCCATATGGGAGGTTGTAGATGAATCGAAGAGCCCTGCTATTGATTCTCTCGCTTCTCTTCATTGCCTTTGGCGCCTTTTCCCAGCAATCCTGGATTCTTCCCCTAGACAGTCCTCTTTACCAAGAAGTGGAGGAGCTCTTCATCATCCAGAGGATGATACCTCCTCTAGAGGAAACCCCACTTATAGCTGACGACTTGAAATTTCGGCTCGATCATCTCATCGAAAAGAGCCGTCGGGTATCAGCGGCCAGGAAAGCAGAGCAGATCAAGGAAGAGCTTGTGCTTCCCTTCCGCTATATCTCCCCTATACTCGAGTTGGGGCTGAGTCTGGGCCTGAATACCGAGACCGGCCGGGATCATTATATCGAGTCCAACGCTGGAAGGGGGGGTGAGTTTCTCGACTACATGTCTATGTACGAGATCAATCAGATTCCCCAAATTGCCAAGTTTGGATTCATAGCTCAGGCGGTGGGGCTCTCTCTGCTCGTTCAACCGGAGCTCGGAGAATCTGTAAGCTCTAAGCTCGAAGATTACGATTGGATAAACGTTCCTTTTGATCTCATCAGTATCGACAACAACTTCCCCTTCAGGGGCATAGCTACATTTTACAACGCTCCAGTTGAGTTTCGGTTTGGAAGGGACAAGCTGAATCTGGGACCTGGCAAGTGGAGCACCCTCACTCTCACAAAGCACATGCCCTACTTCGACTACGCCAAGGCGCGGCTTTTCCTGGAGGGATTCTCCTTATCCTGGTATCTCATCCGTCTCAATCCGACGATCACAGGGGGGGAGAGTGAATACCTGGACAAAATAGAGGCCGGGCTGGAGCCTAATCCCGAACCCAACGGCTCCATGAACGGGAGGATCTTCTCCGAGCGATCCAAGCATTACATCATCGGAAAGATCACCATTACTCCCTGGGACTGGCTCAGCTTCAGCGTGGCCCAGACCAATCTGGTAGGAGGACGAAATCCAGAGCTGCCGGATTTCAATCCCCTCATCATCTTTCACAATCTCTTCGCCGAGGGAACCTACAGCGTTCCTCTCTCGATTACGGCGACAGCCATACCCTTACGGGGTCTCAAGCTCTACTTCGACTTTCTCTTCTATGATGCCGCCGTCGGGGACGAGAAGGACCCTACAGAGAATCCCACCGCCATGGCTTATCAGGCCGGACTGACCTTTCTCTCGGATCCATACTTCACGCTTTGGGGAGGGAGGCTTCGGTTTGACGCGGAGTTTAGCTTCGTGGACCCCTATGTTTATGGAAAGTATTACAGCCTTAGGCAGTTCACCTCGAGGATCATCTATGTCGAGCACTTTGTTGGCCGATCCTGGGTCGACTATCCCCTGGGTTTCTATCTGGGACCGGATTCCTTGGAGCTGGATCTGGCTCTAGCCTACGGTATCCCGGGGGACAAAGAGGTGGAGCTTTGGTACTGCAGGCGGGGACGCGGCGAGGTGAGCCTTTCGGGTTATGGAGAGGAGAACGACTACTACAATGCCGGTGAACCGGGATACCCCCTCAAGGGCAGTCCCACAGGCACAGCGGAGTGGACCAATCAGATTCAGCTGACCTTTCGCTGGTTTCCCGCGCATGATTTGAGGCTCTCCACCTGGTATCGCCTTAAACACGTTGTCAACCGCTTCAATGAATCCGGGGATAACTTTATTTTTCACTATTTGGGGATCAGCGGCGTCCGGAAGATCTACTGATTTTTGAATCTAAAAGACACTGTTGAAGACAAAATCCAAGCCTTCGTAGAGAGGCTTAATAGATTTGAGTCCGTGGAAATAGATGCTGAAGTCGCGGTACCAGCTCATGTTGCAGTCGTTGCAGGGAATCTTGACCAGATCTTTTCGGGTTAGCTCGAGCACATCTCCCAGGGTCCTTTCTAGATGCATGCAGGGGTGGGCTTGAAAAAACCAGTCGACAAAAAACACGCGATACCCGCCGAGGCACATGTACTTTGGGGTTTTCCCTCTCAGGTACGCTGCAATGTTTTTGATAGAGGCAATGGTATTTGCAATGGGGAACTCTTTTTTCAGCTCAACAATTTCTTCGAGGTTTTCGAGAATGTCCTCCCTGGTAAGGCTTATGGCGTCACCCCCAAGAGTGTAGACCGGCGATTCGGAAAACTCTGGATAATTGACGGTGATAAAAGTAAAGCCCACATCCGTGCATTTTTGAAAGAGCTCTCTCAGCGACTTATGGTTGAAGTCGCAGATGAGCGTCGAGGCCATCGTTTTGATGCCTCTCTCTGTCAACTCTCGAACTGCCTGTTCTGTGTGGGCGAGGATATCAGGAATTGCCCGAGATTCATAGGCGACTTCTTCTTCGTGGTGATCAACGGAGATGCAGACTAGATCAGGTTTATTACGCTCCAGCGCTTCAAGGCGTTTCGCATTAAAGAGCCGGGCATCGGCTGCCAGAATGGCGCTCACGACGTTTTCCTGATTGCATCTCTCAAGGAGGCGCTCGAATCCGGGATGCAGCAGCGGCTCGCCTCCTGTAAGGGTGATGAAACGCACGCCGAGGGAGGCGAGATGAGAGATGGTTTTCAGCGCTTTCTCGGTGTCAACACTGACCTTATCCCTCTGTCTCCAGATCGAACAGAACTTGCATTTGGCCGTACAGATGTTGTTGAGAGAGAACTCACTGAGCCTAAGATTGTTCCTTAGAATATCCGTGAGTATGGCTTTTCTTTTCGATTTGCTATTGTCTCTATAATTCTGTCGGTTTTGGGATGAGACTTGTGTTGACATGATCTCCTGCTGATTTAGACTTGCCCCCCATGTGTTGAGACGTCAAATAGGCTTTTTTGGAAGTACAATCTAGTTGTAAAAAATGCTTGCTGACTATAATACAAACCCACTCACTAGTCAACAGAGTCCATCGGACTCTTGCTACAGGATGCAAGAATGTACAGCCCTCTAAATTGTAGGTAAGATAGCTACGGTAATTGAGTGAATCATTAGACGCAAATTAGCTATTCTTTAGGAGGAATGAGCGATGAAGAGATCAAGATTGATGAGGCACCTGGTTTTGCTAGGTTTTTTTGTGCTGTCCAGTTTGGCTCTGTTTGGTCAATTCACCGCTGATCCCAACGATCGAATTTACAAGTTCATCACCATCTGGCAAGAAAAGGGCTACATAGGAAATCTTCCTCCCCTTCGACCCTACCCTCCACAGTTGCTGAAGCGGATCCTGCAAGAGGTACAACAGAACGGGGAACGCCGCGACCGAAAGGTAGCTGAGCAGTACGAGGCCTCTCTCTTTCCTCAGGATCAAAGAAAAGATCAGAACCGGTTGCTCAAGGGGGCCTTGCATCCCTCTTTCGCCGCAGAGTCTATGACCGAGACCAAGGATATCTACTGGAAGCTCACCGCCAGCATCGACACCCTGGGTTTCATAGGCAACCATGTCGCGTTCACCGGGATTTTCGCCTACAGCCTCATAGATAATCCAGGAGAGAGTTTTTTCCCCCGGGCTACAAACGTTATCGACGAATCCCGATCCGGAGGCGGTGTGCTGGAGGTGGGTTCTCGAGAAATCGACATGTCCCAGTTGGGTCTCTTCGGGCTTCATTTTGGAAACGACTGGATTTACTTTCAGGCGGGTCTCATGCGGAGCTCCTTCGGACCCTTCTTCGACAATGGAGCCATTTTGGGACCCCAAGCACCGGCGGCGGGGCACTTTTCCTTTTTTCTCAAAGCCGCGGATTGGCTGACCATCTCGTCGGCTTATCTAGATCTTTACGCTGCCTATAAAGAGGACAGTGCTACGGGAACCAAAATAGATATTGGCAAGGTAGTGAATAAGTATCTTGTCCTTCACTCCTTTGTTTTTTACCCCTTTGACTGGTGGACCCTCGGGGTAGTTCAGTCCGTGGTAGCGGGTAATCGATTCAATCCCGTATACCTCATACCGATTCAACAAATATTTTACACCCAGCAGCTTTGGGGAGATGAGGATAGCTCGTTTCTAGGGTTATTTACCGAATTTTCCCTGCCCTGGGATTTCGGGATCGATATCATGATCTATGTGGACGACTGGGATGCCTTCGGTGGGCCCTCAAAATCCGGGGTGAAGGGAATCAATCTTAATTCGGCCCAGAACAAGTTTGCCCTCCAGGTAGGACTGACGTGGAGCCCCTCATACCCCGTGCTTAGGAGACTGAGCCTGGACTACCTGATGATCACTCCCTATACCTATACCCATTCGGCTTACAGAGACGTGGATTTTCTTTCATACACCCATGCAGGGGAGAACCTGGGCAGCATTCTCGATCCCAATTCCGATCAAATTACACTTAGCGCCTTTCTGACACCCACCGAATGGCTGAATATGGATCTTTGGGCACGTTTTATTCGCCATGGAAACGCCTCCGAAGGCTTTACCAATGGAGATGGCACTATCTACGACGACGGATACACTAGCACCGGGGAGGCAACGTTTGTGGGTGAACCCTCCCGGTTTTTAACCCAGGATACGATAGAGATGGTCCTGCAATTGGGTCTGGAACTGGATTTCAGATTTCCTCAGAGGTGGGGAAGCCTTGGATTTGGGGCGGCCTATATCCTGGAACAGGTGTGGAACAGAGACCTGATCTCCGGCAAAAACGAGCTGAATAATTTTTTTAGCATCAGCGCGAGGATTCGATTCTAGCCACGCAAATTGAGAGGAAATACTTTTTGAATTGAAGCGGGCCGCTCATTGTGGGCCTACACGCCCTGGACAGATCTGACCTCTGGAACAACCTTTTTGAGGTGTGCTTCGATTCCTTGACTCAAAGTCATTTTAGCCATAGGACATCCTCCGCAGGCGCCCTTCAGCTTCACCTTGACGACTCCATCCTCGCTTACATCCACCAGCTCGACATCTCCACCGTCAGCCTGCAGAGAGGGTCTGACGTCGTTGAGGGCGGTCTGCACTCTTTCTTTTAACATCTAGAACTCCTGTTGAAATGAATTTTCTTACCTCTGGAGTAATCAATAGTTTACTTCTTTTCAGATGCGGAGTCAACACGCGGAGGATCCCCCCAAGCATTCCTCCATGCATTTTCCTATGTAGCATTCCTATGTACATGCTCAAGTATATTTGCGTATACATTCCGGTGTCGGGGTATCTTCTCTTTCGAACTGATTTTTGTATAATAGCGGGGATGCCAAAAATTCTTGTTTTTGCCAATCAGAAGGGCGGGGTAGGGAAGACAACCTCAGCGGTCAATATCGGGGCGTATATCGCTGTTAAGGGTAGAAGGGTTCTGCTGATCGATTTTGATCCACAGGGCAATCTGTCTAGCAGCGTGGGAGCTGATACCTCAAAAGGAGGGGTATATGAGGTGATCACCGAGGAGATAGAGCTTCAGAGTGCGATACAGAGCACCAGCGTTGAAAATCTGGATGTCATACCCGCGAATATCAATCTGACCGGAGCGACTGTGGAGCTCGTAGAACATGAGAATCGGGAGTTTTTTCTCAAAAGAACCCTCGATGGATTCAACTCCGGCTATGATTATATCCTTATCGACTGTCCGCCCTCTCTGGGTCTGTTGACCTTAAACGGGCTTGTGGCAGCCGAACACGTTTTGATTCCACTTCAGTGTGAGTACTTTGCCCTCGAAGGACTGACTCGATTGCTGAAAACCATCAGTCAGGTTCAGCGTAAACTCAATCCATCACTCAAGATCGGGGGCATCCTCTTTACTATGTACGATCAGCGTACAAGACTGGCCCATGAGGTTGTTCAAGAGGTGACCTCTTACTTCAAAGAAAAGGTTTTTCGAACCATAATACCTCGCAATGTGCGTATAAGCGAGGCTCCATCCTTCTCAAAGCCCATCAACCAGTACGATCCCCTCTGTATTGGGGCCAGAAGTTATGATAAGCTCGCTGATGAGGTGCTAGCCCATGTCTAAAAAAGCTTTGGGGAAAGGAATTGGAGCTCTTATCAAGGATATCTATGCTTCGGAAGAATCCGAAGACCGTATTGTCAGCCTTGCTCTTGAAGCGATCAAACCCAACCCCCTACAGCCGCGCCAGGAGTTCTCGCAGGAGAGACTCAGTGAACTGGCTGATTCCATCAGAGCAAAGGGACTGATTCAGCCCATACTGGTGCAGGCTGAAGAGGGTGGTGAATACACGATTGTCGCTGGGGAGAGGCGCCTGCGAGCTGCTAAAATAGCGGGAATCCAAACCATCCCTGCTGTAGTTAAGAACTATTCGCCCCAGGAACGACTTGAAATCGCCCTAATCGAGAATCTGCAGCGAAAGGATCTTTCGCCGGTCGAGGAGGCCCGGGCCTATAAAAAGCTGGCGGAGCTTGCAGATTTGAACCAGGAGGAGATTGCCCAAAGGGTCGGCAAGAATCGCTCCACCGTGGCCAACAGCCTGCGGCTTCTCAAGCTGCCCGAGAAGATGCTTCAGGCGCTGGAGTCGGGAAAGATCACCCCAGGACACGGAAGGGCGATACTGGCGGTTGTTAATCCATCGGATCAGGTTTTGCTCTTTGATCGGATCTTGCAGCAGGACCTCTCTGTCAGACAGGCGGAGACAGCCGCCTCGGATTTGAGCGCTGGAAAGCGCAGCCAGAAAAAAATATCCCAGATTCCGGAGAAGGCTGCAGTCCGCCCGGAAATAAGAGATGTCGAACAGAAGCTGATCGATCTCCTGGGCACAAAGGTAAAGCTTGTTGGAACCCTAGAGAAAGGACGAATCGAGATCTCTTACTTCACCCAGGATGATCTGGAACGGATTATCGAGTTGGTCGATAAAAGGGTCGTCGACTGGCACCCGGATCTCTAATCAGGAACATCAATAGACTGGAACTCAAATTTCTCATAAAAACTCCGATTGGACAGATAGAGAGACTGCCGGAATCTAACTTTATTGACAAAGCAGAAGGCCGGCGTTATATTGAACGGTGCCAAATGGAGCCGGCCGATGAGCGGCTTCGAGTGAGGAGAGGTGTCCGAGTGGTCGAAGGAGGCGGTCTTGAAAACCGTTGTGGGGCAACTCACCGGGGGTTCGAATCCCTCCCTCTCCGACCGGAAGCGCTGTAAGATGGAGGAGAGGTGCGAGAGCGGCCGAATCGGGCTCCCTGCTAAGGAGTTGTACTCGTAAGGGTACCGTGGGTTCGAATCCCACCCTCTCCGTAGCCCGTGCCCATAGCTCAGCTGGATAGAGCGTTAGATTGCGGATCTAAAGGCCGGAGG
>CAZLRN010000018.1:14767-21234 GCA_964561715.1 uncultured Spirochaetales bacterium | reverse complement strand
GTTATGTGTTTTACGATATTTTCATCCTGGATCTCATACGTGGTCCTATAGATGCTTTGAGCGGGAGAGAGGATAATCCTTTCGTTCGGTTGAACCCAATCCTGCCGTTGCTAAAGTCGCTCAGGCCGCGATTGGCAAATCCGGGATTCAAACTTCATTATATTGGGCCGTTGGAAGGTCTTGCGGTGAAACTGAGGCTTTCTTTCCTGTGCGGTATCGTCATAGCTCTACCTTTTGTGCTATTCCAAATATGGAAGTTCGTCTCCGTGGCGCTGATCCCAAAGGAACGAAAGATCGCTCTTGTATATTTTCCAATATCTCTCGTACTCTTTTTAGCGGGCATCCTATTTGCCTATTTTTTTATGATTCCCCTTGGATTATACTTTCTGATGAGTATTAGCAGCGAATTGACACCCATAATCACCATTAGCAAATATGCGTCTCTGGTTTATATGCTGGCGTTCGTTTTTGGACTGGCCTTTGAACTGCCATTAATGATTCTCTTCCTCACTAAAATCGGAATCATCACACCCAAGTTTCTGGCTGAAAAGAGAAAATATGCTATCCTTCTGGTGTTTGTACTAGCGGCTATTCTGACTCCCCCAGATGTGTTCACCCAACTCATGCTGGCTATCCCCGTGGTAATCTTATATGAAGTGAGTATCTGGGTTTCCAAAATAGCCCATCGCAAACAGGATAAGCAGTGAGACCAAACATCGATGCATGAGATTAGTCAGTTTCTGCCAAGAAGAGAACTCAGCCAGCGAATAAAGTGGCTTATCAATCTTCGATGGCTAGCTTCTGTCGGTTTATTTATCGTGATTACTGTATCCAAGTACATTCTTCAAATTGATCTGCCGATAGTACCCCTTTACACCGGTAACGCAGCGTTGATTTTTTATAATATTTTATTTTTTATCTACTACAAAAGACTGACATTGCTACAAAATGAATCCTTGTGGTTTAGAAAAATAAACCATATGGTTAATCTACAAATCTCTCTGGATCTAATGCTGTTGCTTGTCTTAATACATTTTTCAGGAGGTTTTGAGAATCCTTTCATCTCTTTTTTCATTTTTCACATGGTGATTGCCAGTATTCTCCTTGCGAAAAGGGCAGCATACCTACAAGCCACTTTAGTAATAATTCTATTTGGTGTAGCAATGGGGGGTGAAAGCCTGGGACTGTTTAAACATTACCACCTATCGGGGCTTATAGAAGCGAGCCGATTCCAAAATCTTAAGTTTTTTTTCGTTGTTTTTTTTACCTTCGTATTGACTCTGTACATAACGGTTTATTTGAGCACAACTATTATTCAGAAATTAAGGGAGCGTGAAAATGATCTTGCTCTGGCAAATAAGAAACTAGAGGAGCAGGACAGGATAAAATCATTGTATGTTTATACCGTATCTCATGACATTAAAGGCTCTATTGGCGCTATCCAAAGCTGCCTTAAAGTTGTCTTGAGAGGTTTGACAGGCGCTATATCCAGCAAGTCCAGAGAAATGGTAGCTCGTGCAGAACGCCGTAGTATGGGCTTGCTGCATTTTGTCAATGATCTTTTAGAACTTTCTGAAATTAGAGCGGCGAGAGAAATAAAGATAGAAAAGTTTATCATTTCAGATACGGTAGAAAAAGTAACCAGCCAACACAAGCCTCTGATTGAAGAAAGGGGTCTAGCGCTAGTTATAGAAAATCCCATCGGCGATTCTTATGTCAATGCACATCGGGCCCTGATAGAGCAACTGCTCGCAAATCTCATTACGAATGCAGCCAAGTATACCCCTCCCGGGGGAAAAATTACTCTTCGTTGCAGGGATCTACAAGCTCGCAGTTTGATTGAGATCTCTGTCTCAGATACGGGAATAGGGATTGCGGAAGAAGATCTACCACATATTTTTGAAGATTTTTACCGCGCAGAGAATGCCAAAGAGTTTAATGAAGACGGCACTGGTCTCGGTTTGTCAATTGTTAAACAGATAGCGGATGTGCATGGAGGAACTCTCAGAGTAGAGAGTACCAAGGATAAGGGAAGCTCCTTTATCTTGACGATACCATCTGCAGTTCCTAGTCACAACTAATTATTTCAAGGAGGACACCAGTATGACTATGACGGAGCGAAAAGTGATCCTATTGATAGAGGACGATAGAGATATAGCTTCTGCGATGAAAACGACTTTGGAGGCACAGAATCTTCAGGTAATTCTTACCGATAATCCCGAAGATGGCTTTCAGGAGGCAAAAGAGAAAAAACCGAATTTGATAATTCTTGATGTGATGTTTGGCAAAAAAGAAGAGACTCAGGGATTTGATTATGCATTAAAAATGAAACAAGATAGCACTCTGGCTCCTATTCCGATTCTAATGGTTACTGCGGTGAATGCTAGGTATCCGCGGTTCAATTTTTCGCCTCTAACAGATGGCGAATACCTGCCGGTGGACGACTTTATCGACAAACCCGCCCAGCCGGACGACTTAATTCAGAAAGTAGAAAGACTTCTAAAGCAGAAAGCCAGCAAATGGGCAGATTGGCCCAGTCCGCCATCGCCGCGTTAGAAGATCGGCTCGGGCAGCTGCTGAATTTCCTCGTACGTAAAGACAGGCCCATCCTTACAGACGTATTTGCTGCCGATATTGCAGCGCCCACATTTGCCTAAACCACAGGTCATGCGCCTTTCGAGAGACGTAAAGATTCTCTCTGGGGTGAATCCTAATTCCAAGATCGGCATCATTGTAAACTTCAACATAATTGGAGGGCCACAGACGAGTATCACAGCATTCTCAGAGCTTGGTGCTACTTCTTTGAGCACCGTAGGGACAAATCCCTCGCGACCCTTCCAGCTTTCATCGCCTTTGTCAACGGTGACATGCATGTCTATATCACTGCTCTCTTCCCACTCTTTCAATTCGGATTTGTAGATAAGCTCTCCTGGAGATCGGGCACCATAAATTACGGTGATGTTCTCAAACCGAGATCTGTTCTTCTCATTGAGCATATACCTGATGGTTGATCTTAGGGTGGTAAAGGCGAATCCTCCTGCCGTAATCACGACATTCTTTCCTTCCATCTGGTCTATGGGGAACGAATTGCCATAAGGGCCTCTCACTCCTATCTTCTCACCCTCCTCCATGCTGTGCAAAGCAGAGGATACAACTCCCGTTGGATACTGTTTTACCGTGAACTGCAGGAAGTCATCATCCAGCGGAGAAGAGGCGATTCCAATAGGGCTCTCTCCGACTCCCAGGACGGAGAGCATCGCAAACTGTCCACACACAAATGTAAAATTCTCTCTATCATCTTCATTGCAGAAAACAAGCTCAAAGGTCTTAATATCCTTAGCCTCATTTTCAATAAAAATCTTTCTTATGTTAACGGGTATGGGTGTGTAAAGGGCGCTGATTTTCGTTGTCATCAGGATTCCTCTTTTATGATTGTAACTATTTCTCTTATATCCAGGTTAATGGGACAGTTCTCTACACATCTTCCGCACCCAACACAGGCCACCTCATCGAAATTCTTAACATAGTAGTTGAATTTGTGCATAATCCTCTGCCGCATCCTGTCGCGGCTCGAGATCCTGGGATTGTGCCCGGAAGCTTCCACAGCAAAAGCAGGATACTGGCAGCAGTCCCACAGTCGGATATGCTCGCCTTTCGAGTCGATTTTGTCGTCATCGAAAGCAAAACAATGACATGTGGGGCAGAGAAAGGTGCAAATGCCGCAAGCCAGGCACGTCTGATGGATATCTTCCCAGAACGGACTGTCGAATGAGCCTTCCAGTTTTTCACTGACACCTTCGACATCGAGAGTAGGGATCTTCTTTTCTGCCTTAGATGCAAGGTCTTTCACTGTCTTCGTATGGGCTTTATTTGCCGCTTGAAACAATCCTGAATACGTTTTCATGAACGATTCACCTTTCTCGGTGACCGTCTCGAAAAGTAAATCTTCGCCCAAATCGAAGACCAGAATATCGGATCCTTCTTTTCCAGAGGGGCTTCCTCCCAGGGAGGTGCAAAAGCACGTGCCCGAGGGATCGTTGCACGCCAGAGATATGAGAATGGTGTTGTTCCTTCTGGCCTGATAATATGGATCTGTGATATCTTCGCCAAACACTTTATCTAAGATAACGAGAGCTCTGGCGTCGCACGGCCTGGAACCAAAAACGACTGTTTTTTCCTCGGGAAGATCTACATTGCGTACCTCACCATCCTCGAACGTGTAAATGGTCTCGTGTTGAGGAAAAAAAAGGCTCTTGAGTGGAGCTTTGGAGTTTGCATAGGCCAGCTCAAGCTCCGTCTCATCGCTCGAGGACATTTCCTCAAGGCATACGACGTTGCCGTCCCGTACCGGTGCATAGACTCTATAATCCTCCCTAACGGAACGAATAAAGTTATTTAGCGCGTCTCTTTTGATAACTGCCTGTTTCATGCCGCTCCTGCTCTTACGGTTCGGTGATAAAATCCTGGTTATCGTCGTCCCTAAAGGTGCACAGCGGTGGCGGCTCTTCGAAGGACAAACCAGGCGTAAATTCAAAAAGCTCTTTCACATCTTTCGCCAGTTTCTGGGTAAAAGTCCTCAGATCAATGTTCATGGGACAAGCTCTAAGACATGCATCGCATTCAACGCATCTTCCAGCCTGATGAAAAATCCTGCCAATGTGATACAGCATCACGTCGGATAACTCAGTGCCTGCTCCAATCCATCTGGGCTTGGTTTGATCTGCGAAACACACTTTGCAGTAGCAGTTGGGACAGGCCTGTCGACACGCATAACACCTGATGCACCTCGAGATTTCCTGCTTGAAATACTGCCATCTCTCTTTCGCCGAGATGGCCTCGAACTTATCGACAGCCCCGTATTTCTCGCCGATTGCTTTCCTCGACTTTCCCTCGATAATGACATCGGCGCCATCGGGTGTGGGATGCTGGCAGTCGAGGCAGGCATCTGCGATAACCTGTTCCTTTTCGATTGACTGATCATTGTTCAGTCTTGTTGAAACGACAAGCTTACCGTCCGGAGTCTCGTCGCACCTATTGACGCGTTCGCCGCCTGTCAATTCCTCCACTTTTACCAGATCTATCATACCCATGCAATGAACACCGACCATAACAACGTTTTCACGAGGTGCTTGCTTTTCCTTGATGACTCCCACAGCGGATCGCATGTCACAGCCCTTGACGATTATGCCTACCTTGGGTAGCAGTATTTCGTCTGTTTTCCTCTGCGGCTGTGCCGGAAAAAAACGGGGTAGATAAACTGCCAAGTTATTCGAGCAGTATGCATTCCATACAAGTTTGTCCACTCCTGCAACATTTGTAATGAAAATTGGGCGACTCCGAAGCGGTAAGGTACCCTTCGTGTAACCGACCAGGACATCAATTTTACCACTTTCGAAAAGTTCCTTCGCAGTCTGCCTTAACTTGGTTTCAGTATCGCTCGTCTGCAATTCATGCACTCCTTCTCTTCCTGAGTTTTTCCCCGGGCCCCAGTTTTTTCACATCGCTTACTACCCGGTCGATCAGTTCGGCGAATCGAGTGCCCTCAGATGCGGAAACCCACGAGAATTGGACTCGCTCCGGCTCTATGCCGATGTATCCTAAAAAGTCTTTTAGCAGTGCAAACTTCCGCCTTGCCACGAGATTCCCGCTAATGTAATGGCAATCTCCAGGATGACAGCCTGAAACGAGGACCCCATCCACTCCGTTTTGAAGAGCCTTTGCGATATACAGGGGGTTTATCCTGCCTGAGCAGGGGACCCGAATGACGCGTACATTATGCGGATACTGAAGCCTGCTTACGCCTGCCAGGTCTGCACCCGCATAGGAGCACCAGTTGCAGAGAAATGCGACTATCTTGGGCTCCCAGCTGCCCGTTTCTTGCGCTTTGTTTTCCACCGTTCTCTTCTCCTGGATCATCAGACGGTCTCCAATGCGTACAGTATTTGCTCGTTTCTGAAACCCGCAAGGTCTATGGCAGATGAACGGCAGGTTGCAGCACAGGCGCCGCAGCCCTTGCACAGGGCTTCATTGACAACTGCAAGATGCCTCTCCGTATCGAGCTCGATTGCGTTGTAGGCACAGACCTCGACACAGGCGCCGCACCCAACACATCGATCCTCCCGAACGTAGGAGACCTTTCCTTCGGTCTCAATAGTATCTTTGCTCAGGACCGTCGCAGCCCTTCCAGCCGCAGCCCTGGCCTGAGCTATGGTTTCACTGATATCTTTGGGATAGTGAGCAAGACCGCAGACAAAGATCCCGTCGGTGGCGAAATCTACAGGCCGGAGCTTGACGTGAGCCTCGAGGAAAAAATTATCCGCATCCAGAGGGACCTTCAGCAGCTGAGACAGAACCTTATTATCCGGATTAGGTACTATTCCCGCGCTGAGTACCACGAGATCCGGTGCAAAAGAGAGCTTGCGGTTTAAAATTTTATCTCTCACAGTCGCTACCAAGCCTGTACCATT
>CAZLRN010000018.1:0-14667 GCA_964561715.1 uncultured Spirochaetales bacterium | reverse complement strand
GCCTGTACCATTCTTACGGATCTCTGGTTTTTCGTCTTCATCGTATCGGATGAATATAACTCCTTTATCACGGGCAGAACGGTAGTATGTTTCTCTGAGTCCGTAAGTACGAATATCCCGAAAAAAAACATAGATACGAACTTCAGGATTGAGCTCCTTGAGCTTGATTGCGTTTTTCACGGCACAGGAGCAGCAGACACGACTGCAGTACGGCCTTTCGTCATCTCGGGAGCCCACGCACTGAATCATGACTACGCTTCGCAGCGATGCTGCATGCTTACCATCGGGCTGACAGAGTAACTCTTCGAATTGGCGCTGCGTCATCACTCGCTCGTCCTGTCCGTAGAGGTATTCCTTAGGCTGGTACTCCTCTGCTCCGGTTGCAACTATAACGACCCCGTGCTCGATTTCAGCTTCCGGCTCTTCCAGAAAAGTCTTGAAGTTTCCTATATATCCCGTTATATCCTTGATTTTTGCGTTCATGTATGTTGTGATTCTGGGATTTGAATGGATTTTCTCTATAAGTGACCCCAGAATCTCTTTTGTCTCCTCGCCTTTAAGCGTGCGAAGAACCCGCCTGAGATTCCCCCCCAGCTCTTTCTCTTTTTCAAGCATGTGAACCTGGTATCCCTGCTGAGCAAGGTCGAGTGAGGCAGACATCCCTGCCAGCCCACCGCCAATTACCAAGGCCTCTTTGTTGACGCCAATTGTCTTTTTGTACAGAGGCTCAGCCAGTATGACTTTGGCTACGGCATTTCGAGCCAGGTCTTTTGCCTTTTCCGTGGCTTTCTCGGGTTCCTTTTGGTGAACCCACGAGCACTGCTCTCTTATATTCGCAAATTCAAAAAGATACGGATTGATACCCGCCCCTTGAAGGGTTTTCTGGAAGAGAGGCTCATGGGTACGGGGGGTGCAGGCGCACACCACGATACGATTAAGGCCCTTTTCCTCTATAGCTGCCCTGATTATTTTCTGAGAATCTTGCGCGCAGGAGAAGAGAAGCTCCTGCGCGTATTTCACCCTTGGCAGCTTTGAAATGTACTCCACCACCTGAGGTACGTCCACCGTGGAAGCGATGTTTATACCACACCGGCATACGAATACACCAACCCTTGCAGGTTCTCCTCGAATATCTTTCTCAGGAGGATACTCGACATGAATCTCCTTGCGCTCCAGCTCACCCAGGAGTGCAGCTGCAGCCGAGGCAGCTCCGCTCGCTTCCATCACCGACTCAGGAATGTCCTTGGGCCCTGAAATGCTGCCGCAGGCAAAAACACCGGATCGACTCGAATCGACAGGCAGGAATGTGTTTACCTTGAGGAAGCCTCTCTCGTCCAAACGGGCACCCAGTCGCCCGATAAGATCTTTTGATGATTCGGAAGGTTCGAGGCCCACCGAGAGTACCAGTAGATCGAATTCCTCCTTCTGTATCCTCCCTTCCTGGGTGATGTACTGAATGATAAGGTTGTCGCTCCTCGGATTGTCCTCCACCGAAGAGATGCGGCCGCAGATGAAACGGGTTTTGTGTTGATCCTTTGCCCTGTCAACGAATCTGTCGAATCCTTTGCCATAGGATCGTATATCCATGTAAAAGATAGTAGTCTGCGCTCCAGGCAAATGCTCCTGAGCTATGATCGCATCTTTAGCGGCCTGCATGCAGCAGATTGCAGAACAATGCTCGTTTCCAGCCTGCACATCCCTCGATCCCACACACTGAAGAATTGCTATTCTCTTGGGTTCTTTTCCATCTGACGGCCGCAAGACATGTCCACTGGTGGGACCGGATGCGCTCAGTATCCTCTCGAACTCTATGCTCGTGAGTACATTGGGGAAAGCTTTGTAGCCGTATTCGCCCTTCAGCGAGGCATCAAACTCCTGAGATCCCGAGGCAAGAATGACGGTGCCGACCTCTAGATCCAGCAGCTGCTCTTTCTGCTCAAAGTCTATAGCCTCAGCCTGACAGAACTTTTCGCAGACGCGACACTTTCCGCGCAGATGATAGATGCAATGATCCTTGTCCATGATGGGCAGTGCAGGAACAGCCTGGGGGAAAGGTATGCGGATGCACTTTGTCATGCTCAGGCCCTTGTTATATGGATCGGGGATCTTGGTGGGACACTTGCTCATGCAGATCCCGCAGCCCGTGCATTTTTCTTCATCTACATATCTGGGTTTTTTCAGGAGCTTCAGCCGCATGTGCGGCGGAGTGCCTTCGAGGCTGAGAACTTCGGTATTGCTTATGATGTGAATGTACGGATGACTGCCCGCTTCGACCAACTTGGGTGAAAGAATGCACATGGCGCAATCGTTGGTGGGGAAAGTCTTATCGAGCTGAGCCATTCGCCCGCCGATAGACGGGCCCTTTTCCACGATATATGTCTCTGTACCCATGTCACCCAGGTCGAGGGCGGCCTGAATCCCGGCCACCCCGCCTCCGATTACCGCAGCTGTCTTATACATGGACCTCTCCTAGTTTTTTTGCCGCTCTCTCCCGTTTTCTGAGGGCAAATGACACTATTTTTGCCATTAAGGTGGTACGGTGAAGCAGAGACTGATCCTTTTTCCTGAATTTCATCTCCTGTATGAACCCATCATGTCTCGCTCGGTTGTAGATTCGTTCGCCAGCAGATGTCCTGACCATGACTGTCGTAAAGCCATCGGGTGATCCAAGTCCTCCAAAAGAGATGTCGGCAAACTCGTTTGAGAAATCAGAGCACGCGAAACAAGCCGGTCTTGCAATTGCGTCGACCAGCTGAAAAGGAGCGTGTATTGTGGCACCGTTTTTCATCGTCATGATCACATCGTCCTTGATATTCAGCTTGACGACATTTCCCAGTTTCACTCCTATATCTTTTTCGAGATTCCTTCGTGCTTCTTTTGTGAATGAGAAATTTTCCATGCAGAAAAGACCCAGAACCAATACGATAGCATCGGACGGAACGACTTTGAGTATCTGCATCTTTCGAAGCGAATATACCTGGCAGGGCGTACCAACGAATGCTACCTTTCCAAGCCCGTACTGCCTGAGTTTGCTGATTTCTCGGATAGCCGGCACAAAAGTTGTGTAGGATTTGCCGATTTCGCCGAGATGCGCCACGTCATCGAAATGTGATCCGGCTGAATCAATAATATCATTGGCACTCGTAGCCACGGCTGCGACGCGCGAGAATGGGCCGGTTCTTTTGGAAACCACAGCCCCGTCGATCAAGCGTTTCTCCAATGCGTAAAGCAGCAGTGAAGTCACCACACCACCGTCAGTCGCACTCTGGGCCACTTTCCGTTTAGTGGTCTTGGCGGACCTGAGCGTCCGGTAGTACCCCACCGGTTTTTTCCAGTAGAATTTCCTCTTTATATCTTCATCGAGCACCTTTATCTGCGGGCATATCAAATAACAGATGCCACATTTGAGGCAGCTTGCTTCGTCTGCGAATTCAGGCATACCATCTTTGCCGAATTGCAGTGCGCGAAACTGTCCCGCAGAACAGAACGAAATGCATCCGCCGCATCGACCGCAAAGCCCGCGGGATTGAACCTCATGAATCAAGTCGTGGAAACTCTTTACCTCGTCTTGCTGCATTATTCGCTCTTTCCCATGTCGCTCTTACCCATGGTTTGGCCGATTTTTTCCTTGAGCTCCTCGATGATCTGTTTTCTGCCTGCAAACGTATCTTTTATGATGTCCCGTCTGAGCATGTAGGAAAACCGGTCCACCTCGTCTTCCTTGGAGAGGATATCAGGCGGAGCGTATCCGTTCTTGATGGCAAGATAGCGAAGAACACGCATGATATCCGTGAAATTAACTTGCTGCGGACACCGTGCGTAGCAACGATAGCAGACGAGGCAGAACCAAATGATCGGAGATGCAAGCACCTCCTCTCGCATTCCGAACAGAACTTTCCGGATAATTGTGCGCGGGTTGTACTCCTCGTCAATGTCTGTCACCGGACAGCCTGCAGCGCATGTCCCGCAGGCAAAGCATTTCTTTATGTGTTCACCCCCAGGCAGCGAAGCGACCTCGTCGCAAAAGCTCGTGTCCAAATCATCGACGACTATAACGTTGCTGTCAGTAGTCTCTGCCATTGTCTTGCCCCTTACAAGAATTATGAAAGCCCCACGGCTCTCTTTCTGCTGTCTAGCAGCATACTCTTCATCGCTCATTCAAGAGCAGCGCTCACCATCTGCGCCAGTTGCATCGGTTTGAAACCGCTCTGTTGAACCGCGCCGGCGGGACAGGCGCTGGCGCAAGCGCCACATCCTTTGCACAAGGCCGTGTTGATCCGGGAAACCTTCTTTCCTCTTATCGTAACTATCTCGGGTGCATCATAGGTGCAAATGGAGACGCAGATTCCACATCCGGCACATACCTCCTCATCCACCGCCGCGACTATTGCCTCCGGCACGTATTCTGACTTGGATATGACGGTGGCGGCACGACTCGCAGCTGCTTCGGCTTGTGCTATGGTCTCTTCGATATTCTTCGGTGAATGGGCCATGCCTGCCAGGTAGACTCCATCCACGGAGAAATCCACCGGACGCAGCTTCATATGAGCCTCGAGGAAAAACTTCTCCTTTGTAAGAGGAACCTTCAGCATCTTCGCAATATCTTCAACATCATCCTGAGGAACGATGGCCGGCGCAAGCACGAGAAAATCACTATCGATCTGCAAATCCTTTCCCAAAACGGGATCTTTGATATTGATGCGCAGCTTGCCGTCAGTGGAGGCAACTTTAGGCTTTTGATCTACCTCATAACGGATAAACCGTATTCCCTTGGTTCGCGCGATAGTGTAGAATTTTTCACGGAAACCGTATGTTCTCACTTCCCGGTAAAGGATGAATATATCTGTTTGAGGATATCGCTCTTTGATCTTGAGCGCATTCTTGATGGCTTGGGAGCAACATACTCTGCTACAGTACATCCTGTCCTCTTCACGTGAACCGACACATTGGATCATCACGACTCGCTCTGCCTCGAATTCGCCCCTCGCCAGCCTGTCCTCCAACTCGAGCTGTGTCATGATCCTTTCGTCCTCGCCATACATATACTCAACGGGATTGTGCTCTTTGGCGCCTGTGGCTACGATTACCGCTCCGTGCTCAATCTCGACCTCTTGCCCGTCGTGAGTGATCTTCGTCTTGAAATTGCCGACAAAACCATCGATTTCGCTGATGGTCGTCCCGGTCCAAACCTTGATCTTGGGATGCTCGTTCACCTTCCGAATCGTCTCCTCGAGTTTTTGTTGCGGATCCTCGCCGCTGAGCAAGTAACGTATGAATCGGAGGTTGCCTCCCAGAACTTCTTCTTTTTCCACGAGATTCACATCGAAGTTCTGCTCGGCCAAGTTGATAGCTGCTGTTAATCCGGCAATGCCTCCTCCAACAACAAGGGCCCCGCTCTTGACAGGCACAGGCATGCTGTAGAGAGGTTCAATATAGCGGGTTTTAGCAACTGCCATGCGTACCAGATCCTTGGCTTTCACTGTCGCCTCTTCTGGCTCGTGCATATGCACCCAGGAGCACTGGTCACGAATATTGGCCATTTCGAACAGATAAGGATTGAGGCCTGCTTCCCTCACGGTTTCCCGGAACCGCGGCTCGTGAGTCCGGGGTGTACAGGATGCAACAATCACCCTGTTTAGGTTGTGCTCCTCTATGGCCTTTTTGATGCCTTCTTGAGTATCGATGGAGCACGTGTAGAGATTATCCTGAGCGTACACGACATTGGGCAGGCCTGCTGCATATTCCCTCACCTCCGGCACATTAACCACGCTGCCGATGTTTCGGCCGCAGTGGCACACAAAAACGCCTATTCGCGGCCTCTGTCCCGATACGTCCCTTTCAGGGGGGTATTCCTTCTGGCTAATCAGAGTACCACGCTTTTCGCCTAACAGAGCCATGGCCTTCGCAGCAGAGCTCGACGCCTCCATTACGGTTTCCGGGATATCCTTTGGCTCGGAAAAGGGTCCACAGACGTATACACCTTCTCGAGACGACTGAACGGGATTGAAGGTTGAAGTGCTGGCGAACCCATTGCTGTCCAGACTTACCCCAAACTTCTTGGCAAGTTCCTTTACTTCAGCAGGCGGGCATATGCCCGTAGAGAGGACGACGAGGTCGAACTCCTTCTTTGTGAACCGGCCCGCTTCATCTACATAGCCAATGCGCAGGTTCTTTGTCTCGTCTACCTGCTCGACCGAAGATGGACGGCATCGGGTATAGATGACTCCCAGTTCCTTTGCGCGTTCGTAGTAGGCATCGAATCCTTTACCAAAGGCACGTAGATCCATATAGAAGATTTGACACTCGAGGTCCTCCTCGTGCTCTTTGGCGATGATGGCTTCTTTGGTCGCATACATACAGCAGACGGATGAGCAGTAATCCCGGTCTGCATTTCTGGAACCGACACACTGAATAAATGCTATCTTTTTCGGCGTCTTAAGGTCCGTAGGACGGACGATTTTACCACCATAAGGGCCGCTGGATGAGAGAATTCGTTCGAACTGAAGGCTCGATATCACATTGCCGTACCAGGAGTAGCCCAACTCGAGCTTCTGTCCTGCATCAAAAACGCAGTATCCGGGTGCAAGAATGACAGCGCCAACATCTATCTCGACGACTTCGTCTTCTTGCGTGTAGTCGATGGCATCGGCACGGCAGAAAGCTTCACATGCCCCGCAAGCTCCGGTAAGGAAATGCATGCAGTTTTCTCGATCGATTACAGGAACATTTGGAAGAGCCTGTGGAAAGGGAATATATATGGAAGATCGCTTTACAAGCCCCATGTTATAAGCCGAAGCGGCAGGCCTGGGTGGGCGCATGGTAACGTCGTCCAGGTCCACAGCACCCGTCGGGCACACCACCTCGCAAGCCCCGCACGCCATACATATGGGTGAATGTTTATCAAAAGCGGGCCCGACCTTGCGGGTATCACCACGTCCGCTGAAATCGATCGCTCCGACTTTCATTAACTCGGCACACACCCTGGTGCATAGGCCGCACAGGATACAATCCTCGTCCTTCTTTGGAAAGCGAGTTTCGGTAATCCCGATCTCAGCAGCGACCTCTTTCACCTTCTCAGAGTTTGGACATCGAGCGAGGAGGAGCTCCGCCATAATTCTGCGCGTTCTTTGTACCCTCTCAGTATCGGTACGCACTACAAGTCCCTCTTCAACAGCGTAGGTACACGATGCCTCGATTTTTGAACGCCCGTGCCGTTCCACATCAACCAGACAGAGACGACAGGCTCCGTAGCCGGGTAAAGCCTTGTAGTAGCAGAGAGTAGGTACCTTTATCCCCAGTTCCCGACAAGCCTCCAGGACGGAGATATCTGATGCCACGCTGACTTGCTGGTCATCGACCGTTAGGTTAATCATTTTCATAGCTTACCAACTTTCCTCGTGTCAAATCGTCTAACCTCCCCACTTCTTCTGTGTTCGAAGAGAAAATCAACACCTCGATTGCCAACCACCAAGGTTTGTAGAGTCACTGATATATCACCAAGGGGCTTACGGTCAGGATGGCTGTATTGGAAGGTTGCCCTGATCTCTGTTCCGCTTTGGGGAGTGGAAGAAATTTCAAATGTTCCTTGGGCTTCCCTTGTTGCTTGGGCCAGCAGCGCCAGACCCATCCCGTATCTCTTCCAGGCTTTAGTTGTAAAAAAAGGGTCAGTCGCTCTTCGTATGCTATCCTGATCCATACCCTTACCATTATCATCTATTTGAAGTACCAGGATGTCCTTTTTTTCGTCTTCAATTACAACGATTTTGACTAGCTTTGCTTCGGCCCGGATGGAGTTCTCCACGATGTCTAAAATATGAAGCGACAGATCTTCCATTTTTTATAGACCACGTTCGGAGCAGCGCTAAACAAAATCGCCGGCGTATCCCCCTTGACTTCTTTCGAAAGACTCTCGTTGCCAGGCGTTACTTCAAACTGAAGCTTCTGCAGGATCTCGCGCAGATTTATCTTCGCGCTTCAACAGAATATCAACTTCGATTCTGGTCCCACCTCCTACTTTTGAGATAAGGCTCATTCTGTCAGCACACATTCGTATGTTACAGAGCCCCATTCCGGCACCGAATCCAAGCTCCCTCACCCAATCTGGAGCCGTGGAATATCCTGGTTTCATGGCCTGGTCGATGTCCGGAATTCCAGGACCGTCATCCTTCACATCTAGCATGATCCTATGAGGATCTATGTTCGCTATTATTTTGCCACCATCCGTAAAAAAAATCAGATTCATCTCTGCCTCGTAAGTTGCAATAGCAACACGGCGTGCTATCTGGGGAGATATTCCGATATGCAGAAGGGTTGTTTTCAATCCGCTCGCACTAGAGCCCGCCTGAGCGAAATTCCCGCCACTCACCTGGTACTCAAGGATAAGTGCTTTCTTATCAGCCACCATTTCCTTGAAGATCTGGTCTGACCTGTTATAGGTCATCTCCGCCTGACGGAAACCTATATCCAATTTGTCCAACATTCCCGCAATTATGTCCCCTTTGGTTATAATTCCTACTAGCGTACCAGTCTCCCGTTTAAGAACCGGCAGGCGACCAAATCCGAACCGCTCGAACTTATTAACTGCTTGGATGAGTGGTTCGTCCTCAAAGACGGTCATGACTTTTCTGGTCATCCTTTCAGCTACAGTACAGCGTGGGCCTCCCTCCCCCAGCCAGTTTATGAAATCTTCCATGCTTATGATGCCGACTAATTCCCCATCCTCGACAACCGGCGTGCCAGAGATACGGTTTTCACGCAGTAATTCCCTCAGCTTGCTCATTTGAGTCGAAGGAGTGATTTTTATAGTCTTTTTTTTTGTAACATCGCGAACCTTGAGCTCATAAACAAGCTCTTGGATCTTGCTTATATCTTTGTCCGGCAATTATTGCCCGCCTCCCTTTTCGTGGTACCAGTCAAGCCATTCTTATACAACCGCCCACAAGATTCATACATCGTTAGATCTGTAACGAACAGAGGCAACTCCTTCTTCTTAGCTAGCTCGAGCGTGGCGGCTTGAGGTGTTTTACCGCGAACGAAACAAATGGCGATAAAGTCCAGTATCTCGGCCGTCCTTATTACTTGAGCATTTGTCAAGCCAGTCAAAAGCAACGGACTGGGACCCTGATAGGTCAGCAAATCACTGATGAGGTCGCTTGCGTGGCAAGATCTGACCACTCGGTCGATACGGTTGGAGCCCCACACAAGCTGTGCGTTTAGAATCTTTTGCACATCTGCAAGTTTCATTGCACAGTCACCGCATCGAACTTGCAAAGGTCGCGGCAAACACCGCACTTGATACATTTCTCCTGGTCGATGGTCTGGGGTTTTTTCTTCTCACCGGAAATCGCATGCTGTGGGCAATGCTTTACACACGCCATGCATGCACTGCATTTCTCCGGATTAATTGAGTACGTTATGAGAGTCCTGCAAACGCCGGCAGGACAACAATGATCTTTGATGTGGGCCTCGTATTCGTCCTTAAAGTAACGCAGAGTGCTTAAGACAGGATTCGGAGCCGATCGACCCAGGTCGCACAGAGATCCGTCCTTAATTGCCCGACCCAATTCTTCGAGTAGCGAGATATCTTCTTCCTTGCCTTTGCCATCGCAGATGTCTTTAACCATTCGATACATAACATCGACACCCTCTCGGCAAGCGGTGCACTTACCGCAGGATTCATCCCGCAGGAAATCAAGAAAGTATTTGGCCACATCAACCATACAGGTGTTTTCATCCATGACGATCATACCGCCAGATCCCATAATTGATCCAGCTTCTTGAAGACTCTCATAGTCTATCGGCAAATCGAGTAGTTTCTCGGGAATACATCCGCCTGAAGGACCTCCTGTTTGAACCGCTTTGAATTTTTTCCCTTCTGGTATTCCACCGCCTATGTCGTAGATTATTTCGCGCAGAGATATGCCCATTGGCACTTCAACCAGACCAGCATTGTTTATATTACCAGCAAGAGAAAAAACCTTAGTGCCCTTGCTGGTTTCGGTTCCCATTTGAAAAAACCACTTAGAACCCCAGTTAATTATTGCTGGTACGTTCGCCCAAGTCTCTACGTTGTTAAGGACAGTTGGCTTGTCCCACAGCCCTTTTTCTGTCGCGTGAATATGCTTTACGACAGGTTCAGGAACTTTGCCTTCTATTGATGCTCTTAAAGAACTGGACTCCCCGCAAACAAAAGCTCCCGCTCCTTTGAAGATCGATAAATCGAAATCAAAGCCTGACCCGAAAATATCTTTACCGAGGAGATCATATTCTTTTGCTTGCTCGATACCTTCCTTCAATCTCTCTATGGCCAGTGGATACTCCATTCTTATGTAGACATAGCCTTGTGATGAACCCACCGCATAAGCTCCAATAGCCATTCCTTCAATAATGGAGTGAGGATCGGCCTCGATGATGCTTCTATCCATAAAGGCGCCTGGGTCTCCTTCGTCGGCATTGCAGATAACGTATTTAGCATCTCCTTGTGACTCCCTACAGCTATCCCACTTTCTGCCGGTTGGGAAACCGGCGCCTCCTCTTCCTCGCAAGCCGGAATGTTTGATCTCCTCTATCACCTCAACGGGGGTCATTGAGGTTAACACTTTAGCTAATGCCCGATATCCATCATTGGCAATATATTCTTCTATATTACCAGGATCTATCAAACCGCGATTTCTGAGTGCAATGAGCCTTTGAGATTTGAAGAAAGGAATGTCACGGATTATGGGAATCGGTGCTTCTTCCCCTGGGGGCACATACATCAGAGATTTTACCGGTCTTCCCTTCAAGAAATGCTCTTCAACCAGATGAGGAATATTTTCTACTCTGAGAAATTGGTAGAAAATCCCTTCTGGCTGGACTATCAGAATAGGCCCTCTCACGCACAGCCCGCTGGCACCGGTAGGAACTATCTGAATTTCATCCTGTAATCCGGATTTGCCTATCTCTGCTTCAAGGCTATCCTTTATTTGTAGCGCCCCATTCGACACGCAGTTTGTACACATACAGATCATTGCATTTGTTCGATATGCCATTTCCTTCAGCCCTTTAAAATACTCTCTCGCTCCCCACGGATAGAGCATACTCCTTCACTAACTCGCCGCCGATAATATGCTTTTCAAGAATTTCCTTGACTTTATCCGATGTCAGGTCAACATATTTTACCGGAGGCTCGTCTTTCATTTCAACTGTAATCATGGGTTCTCTACTGCAAAGTCCCGCACAACTGGATGTAGTTAGCATAACGTCTTTTATGTTTCTTTGCTCAAATTCTTTCATCAGGGTACTCATAATGGCTCTTGCGCCAGCTGCTATCCCACAAGTTCCCATATGTACCAAGATCCTCGCTCGAGCAATACCCTGCCTTAAATGAATGACGTTCTTGATTTTTTGACTGATCTTGTCTAAATCGTCAGGAGTAATTTTTGACATCTTCTTCTCCATTTTTATTTATACTGTTCGACTATCTCTGGTACTTTCGTTTGTTTCATATATCCATAAATGTCTTCATCCACAGTTACAACAGGAGATTGCCCACAGCAACCAAGGCAATTGACTGTTTCTAAGCTAAAGCAGAGATCCTCAGTAGTACCGCCAACTTGAACATTCAACTCTCTCTCGAATGCTTCAACAATGCTTTGTCCACCTTTAACGTAGCAGGCGGTTCCCATACAAACCCGTATTACGTGCTTTCCTCGAGGCTCAAGGTTTAAGGCATTGTAGAATGTGGCAATTCTGAGAATTCTCGACAGGGGAATGTTTAGCACATCCGACACGCGCCTGACCGCGCCAGGCGGGAGCCAGCTGTATTTGGCGTTTATGTCTTGTAAAATGGGTAGTACTGAGCTATTGAGCTTTCCATGCTCTGCAAGGATACGATCCACTTCGCTTATCTCATCGAGGGAGAGATCCAGTGGCTCAGGTTCCAGGTATTCAGTATAGGGTTGATTCTGAACAACGCAGTTCGCCATACACTCTCCGCAGCCGGTACACCTTTCGGTATTTACCGAGCGAGCCTTTTTTCTTACACGCACCTTGAATGCGCCAGATTCTCCGCATATGCTTTCCACTTCCGAATAGGTAAGCTTTTCAACGTTTATATGGCTCCCACACTCAACCATTCTGGGGGCAAGCGTACACATAGCGCAATCGTTGGTTGGGAAGGTTTTATCAAGCTGGGACATAACTCCACCGATGGCAGGATCTTTTTCCACCAGATAAACTTTAAAGCCCGCATTGGCCAGGTCCAAGGAAGCCTGCATTCCGCCAATACCGGCACCTACGACAAGCACTGCTCCTACTTTGTCATGGTTTTCCAACGCTGCTACCTCCAAAGCAAAGCAATATCTAAGTTTAAATTATTATATCATTACTATTCTTAAATTAAAAGGCAGGTTTATTCATAATAAAGTGTGTTGGCAATACCATCAATGGTTCCAGGGGTATTCGAGGTTTTCAGAGGTTTCGAGCATCAAACATTTCAATTGGCCAGAGGCACATTAGGCCAACGAGAGTGAGAGCAAAAAGGATAAAGATGGAGAACCTCTTACTCATTCCAGCTCAGGTATCCCCCTTCAAGAACATACAGGTTGGCGTATCCTTTTGAAGCGAGATATTTGTAGGCTTCGTATGCTCCGGACGAGGTTTTGCTGTATAGAATGACTTTTGATTTCTTGTCAAACGGGATTTCCTCTAGTCTGATATTCTCAAGAGGTATGTTTATGCTGCCGGGTATTGAATTGAAGGTATATTCAGAGAGAGGACTGACATCGATTATGGTTGCGTTCTCTTTTTCTTTTTCAAACTCTTCCAACGTTATCGATTTAAGAAGGCTGTCAATTTTATTATTCAGCACCAAACAGGCTGTCTGCGCGATATCGATCGGATTGTTGAATGCAGGCGAGTAGCCTAGGTCGAATTTAAATACGTCATCAAGGGTCAAAGACTGCATAATTGCGCAGGAAAGAATCCCGATTTTTGAAGGGACATCGCCCTCACCGTATCCCTGTGCTCCGAGTATGACTTTTGATCTCTTGTCGGCAATGATTTTTAGTGTGACATTTTGGGCATTCTTGCCATAATTCACCCTATCTAAACCAGATACAACCACAGTTTCCGTCTTGAATCCAAAATCACGGGCCATCTTCAATGTTAGTCCGGTCCGAGCAACGTTGGTCTCGAAGATTTTAAACATAGTCGTACCAATCGCCCCTCGGAACTCCGATGTTCTGCCGCATATGTTGTCGGCGGCGATTCTTCCCATTTTTGTGGCTGTAGAGCCTAACGGCCAATATTCATGCCTTTTTGTAATGACATGGCGGCTTTCTACACAATCACCTATTGCATATATATTTTCATCGGATGTTTGGAGATACTCATTGACCTTGATTCCCCCTATATCGCCTATCGTAAGCCCTGCATTCCGTGCGAGGGTCGTATTGGGTATCACCCCTACTGAGAGAATTATAAAATCGGCGATATAGGAATCCCTTTCTGTGACAATCGTGAAACGGTTCCTGCTCTTACGGATTTCGACGATATTGGTATTTGTAATGATCTTGATTCCCTTTTTATTCATAATGTTTTGGATTTTAGCGGCAATATCTCCATCCATATAATTGAGCAGGATATGAGATTCTCTTTCGAGGATAGCCACCCGCGCACCGGCTTCGATTAGAGATTCGGCTGTTGAAACGCCTATTAAACCGCCCCCGATGATGTATACGTCCCTGGCATTCTTCGTTGAGAGCTCGTTCTTAATGGCATCTGCATCCTCAATAGTGTGAAGAGAGTAAACTCCTTCTGCCTGTATCCCCGGTATTTTCGGCAGATATGGCGCGGCGCCAGTAGCAAGAACTAAAACATCGTAAGATATATAAGATATTGTATTCGTTTCAAGATTCTGAGTTTTAACAGCCTTTTTCTTCCTGTCAATGGCAAGGACAACGGTCCTGTTAAGCGCCTTTATATTTTTTATTGATTCAAAGAAATTAACATCCCTTATGGTGTTGTCAGCCGTTGACATCAGAGCTTTCGCTGAACGAACTCTCCCGCTTATATAGTACGGCAGACCGCATCCTGAATAGGATAAAAACTGACTCTTCTCTATAATTGTTATATCCAGGTCCTCATCGAGCCTTCTCAGTCTGGCGGCGGTCTTTGGACCAGCTGTGGCGCCACCAATGATGACAACCCTTTTTTTCGCAGACACATACCCGCTATCACTAATGCTTGTTATGGGCAGTACAATGCTGAAAGTTGTTCCTTTGCCTTCTTCGGACTCCACGTTGATAGTACCGTTGTGACTTGTAACAACTTTTTTAGCAATAGGAAGACCCAAACCGGTTCCGGGAATATTCAGCTTGTTCTTGACTGAACGATAAAAGGGATCAAAAATTTGCTCTAATTCATCTTTTGCGATACCAAATCCTGTGTCCGCAATCTGTATTTCGCAGGTTTTAGTTACCTCACTGAAGCTCAACCTCGCTGTGATGCTTCCATGGGCAGGAGAATACTGAATGGCGTTCTCTATAATGTTTCTGATTGCATGATGTATGGCCGTGCTGTCGCCGAATACAGTGATCTTTTTTTTCAGAGGTAGGTCAAACCGAAGAGAAATTCCTTTTCCAGATGCGACTGAGGCATATTTTGTGACAAGGGTATGGAATAACT
>CAZLRN010000017.1:12085-21291 GCA_964561715.1 uncultured Spirochaetales bacterium | reverse complement strand
GTATCGCTCCCCGAACTTCACTAGTGTAACGCTTGAAGTATAGAAGGGAAAGCAACTATACTGACACCTAAATAAAGCACGGTCTTCTCAATCAAAAAACGAAAGGGGGAGTATTATGGCACACGAAGGAATGCTGGCGGAAACCGCCCGCATCCATGGACACGAGGGCGATCTCATCGATGCCTACTTTGCCAGGCCCTTGGGATCCGGCCCCTTTCCAGGGACTATTGTCATTCACCACATGCCGGGATTCGATGAAGGGACAAAGGAGATCACGCGGAAATTTGCCCATCACGGATATGCGGCGATCATGCCGGATCTCCATTTTCGTGAGGGAAAGGGAAGCCCCGAGGCAAATAGCTCCAGTGTCAGAGAAGCGGGAGGTATGCCTGACGACCGAACCCTCGGTGACGTCGAAGCCGCCGCCGCCTATCTCCGCACCTTGCCCTATCACAACGGCAAGGTCGGCGTGATCGGCTATTGCTCCGGTGGCCGTCAGGTCTATCTCACGGCCTGCAAGCTCTCAGGTATCGATGCCGCAGTGGACTGTTACGGCGGCGGCGTGACAGCCCCACCCGAGGAACTCACAGAACGACAGCCCGTGGCACCGATAGACTTCACCGAAACGCTCGGTTGCCCTCTGTTGGGACTCTTCGGAAAGGAAGACAAGAGACCCTCACCGGCAGATGTGGCAAAGACGGAGGAGGTCCTCAAACGTTTTAAAAAGGACTACGAATTCCACTCTTTTGAGGGCGCAGGACATGGGTTCTTCTCGGTGGACCGTCCCAGCTACCGGCAGGAGGCCGCTGTTGAAGGCTGGAAAAAGGTGTTTGACTTTTTCGGGAGATATCTGACCTGATCCAAATCATTTTTGCAAGCTTCGCAGGCAGCAATGCTTATACTTTCGGCCGCTTCCGCAGGGACAGGGGTCGTTTCGACCAATTTTAGGATGAAGTCGCTTATCCATGGACTGCGGCGGCGGGAGTTGCCCTTCGAGGGACTGCTCCGCTGACTGCTTACGCCTTTGGGCGGCGAGTTCTCTAGCAAAGGGCCGGCAATGGCTGAAAAAGCGTTTATAACCCGCACAGAGGTAGTTCAGCCCTGCTTCGCCATCAGGCGTCCGGAGAATGCGATCCTTCGGACATCCGCCATAACACATCTCCAGAACGTCGCATGTCCGACAGTATCGTGGTAACATTTCCGATTTGGCGTTTCCGAAGGCCCTCTGTGCCGGACTCTCGAGCAGTTCGACCAGGGGCGTCTCCCTTATATTCCCAAGGCGATGTTCGGTGTCTACAAAGTGATCGCAGCAAAAAAAGTCTCCATTGTGTTCGATCACGGGAACATCGCCGCAGGTCTCTCTGAAAATACAGAGCGCATGCGGATGCCCCAAGGCGGCCCGGGCCACCTCCTCGAATATCTGCACCTTTATCCGACCGATATCTTGGCTCAACCATTCGTCATAGATCGTGCAGAGAAAGTCGCCCCAGGCTTCGGCAGAAATGGTGCGGTGACTTACTTCTCCTCCGATTTCCGGCTCCACCAGGGGGATGAATCCCACGTATTGGGCTTTAATTTCTTTAAAGAATTCGTACACCCGGGCGGGATATTGGACGTTGCCTGCACTCACCACACACAGTATGTCGCACGGCACATGATGCCGCTGCAGGAGTTCATAGCCGCGCATGACCTGTTGGTGGGAGGGTTTCCTGCGCCTGGCAAGACGATAGGTGTCATGCATCTCCTCCGGACCGTCCAGGCTCAGTCCGACGGAAAATCCCTCTGCCGACAAAAAGCGGCACCACTCCTCGTCGATGAGGACGCCGTTGGTTTGCATATTGTTAGTGATGCTGCGGTCAGAGGGTTTGTGCTTTTTCTGTAATGCCACGATATTACGAAAATAGTCCAGCCCTAAAAGGGTCGGCTCCCCGCCATGCCATAAAAAAGGGATCACCGATCCGGGGGATGCATCTATGTGCTGAACGATGTACGCCTCCAGAATGTCGTCCGGCATGGGAAAGGGCTCTTTATCCGGGTACAGATGCTTCTTTTTTAAGTAATAGCAATAGTCACAGTCCAGGTTGCAGAGAGCGCCTATCGGCTTTACAAAAATCTGAAATTGGCGAGACGCCTTTACCATCGGCGGGAATCCTCTACCATTGATCCATCAACATCCTGTTCGAACTCTTTTCTGCATTATTACGTGCGGAAAGACAAAAAGCAAATAGCTATTTCGTACTGTAGCTTTATCGCAATAAAAATGATGTCGGAGCAAGTCGACGAGGCGCAAATCTTGACTTTTTTAGTCCGCTTGAAGTCTTTCCCGTGATTAACGAACTAAATGAATACGACCTCCTGAGAATATGCATGCTCGTATGGTTTCACGTGATCGATCCAATACGTTAGTATGGGAAGAACATGAGTGGACATCTAGATTTAGTCGGGTTGCTGGCTATTGCCTTAGGTTTGTCGATGGATGCTCTTGCGGTATCAGTGGCAAACGGTTTCTCCATCAAAAGGCTGAAAATCAGCCATGCCGCGAAGATCGCTTTCTTCTTCGGCTTGTTTCAGGCCATCATGCCCTTAGTCGGTTGGGCTGCGGGAGTGACCCTGAGCGCGTATACCAAGGAATATGACCACTGGATTGCTTTCGGGCTTCTCATGTTTATCGGGATCAAAATGATATGGGAGAGCCGGTCTTCTCAATTGAATAACGCCCGGAGCAACTGTCTATATCTTCCAACCCTAATACTGCTGTCGATCGCGACGAGCATTGATGCATTGGCAGTTGGTGTGAGCTTTGCAATGCTGGACCTGGCTATCGTTATGCCTGTGCTCTTGATCGGGGCTGTGACGTTTATTGTATGTTTCATCGGTGTGGAAATTGGCGACAAAGTCGGCTATTTGCTGGGGAATAAGCTTCAGATTGTAGGCGGAATTGTCTTGATCCTCATCGGTATAAAAATTCTAATCGAGCACCTGGTGTTGGGAATCTAAAAGAACGAACCACTGCCGGGATGTTAGCAGTCAGCTGCCAAGTATAAGCAGTGTAAATTAAAAGCGGTTGAACAGGTTATGGGAAAGAGCAGGCAACAAAGCGATGAGACCATGCTTTGATATTTGATGGTTCACAGAGGCGGATCTTTCAGTAGCGCTGTGGTCGCCGCTATGCTCGCAGGAAGGCTATTCTGTACGCCGCATTTCCGCTATGAATACGCACACCGTCGCTTTGCCTACGCTTGATTCGATTTTGGGCGGTCTATCAGTGTTTGGAAGATCAGTCTCCTTTGAGTAACCATAGCTTATTCGCCACGTATCCTCGTCCACCAGCTCTGATAATACGATTCCGAGAGGTCCGAATTGCAGCAGAAGCAACGAAACCGATCCATTAATTGTTTTGTAATCAGGAGGCGATGGATCTAAAAAGGAAGCGTAGTAGCTTCCATCAAAGGTTAGAGTTTCTTCCGCTCTCGATATCGCAATTTTGACTGAACCTTCTCTCGGGCCTTCCCGATCGCGTCGACTTTCCGTCACAAAATGAATCTTACTTATGCCTTCGCCTTTAGATGCCGGTCTAAAGATTCCTACATCCCCATCGTAAACAAGAATCACTTCAAGATTGGCAACTTCCCACTCGCCTTTGATGCTGTAATCAGCAGCGGTCTTCGGATCCGAATATGCCAGATAAGCAAACGCGGACAAGAATAAAGCAACCAGGAGGAACCTCATAATTACAATCCTCGTTTTTTGGATGACGTGATTATAGCCCCATATGAGGGGGTGTGCCTATCTTTCGTGTGGCTCAGAATCAACCGATTATCCGGCTGCTTTGCAGTAACGATTTTGCAGTAACGACGTTTGGAGCTCCACTTCTTGTGTCATGCTTCTCGCTTCATATTGACGGCCAATTGGGGTTCACCTAAAATGATCAAAAAAGCGAATAGCGCGCCATGGCTAACAAAATACTTTTGTCTGCTTTTCTCCTGGTCCTGGTCACACTTTCCCTTGCAGCGCAAGAAATCCAACCCGACCAAGTCGGAATATCTGTCCAACGCTACGATCTCGCAGGACCGGTGGGACCACATGTATTTCTTTCCCCCGATGGTAAGACAGCCTTTTTCGTCGATACGCAGGTCGTCGTCTTCGATCTCGTAAGTAAAAAAGTCGTTAGGGCCTTCGGAGCCAAGACCGTGATTTCGACGGCCTCTGGCGGCATGAGCGGAGGGACTGCGGGATACGGTACGGTCCTCGAGAAAATACCGGATGCCGCCCTCATGGACAACGGACAGCTAATAGCAACCGTGGATGAAAACTCCCTGCTTTTTTGGAAGACAACGACAGGAACGCTGGAAAAGCGCATCACATTATCCCGGCCAGCCGCGCTGCGGAAATTAGCCGTTTCCGCGGATGATGGTTTCGCGGTCGTGGCAGACGAAAAACAGCGTTTGTTTCTTCTGGATTTGGAAAATGGCGGGGAGAGCGAAATCGTCCTGAGTTTCCCCATTAAACGAGGAGAGGTGCTCCAGCTCGCTTTCTCTCGAACCGGGCACGAGCTCCTCATCTCCACTACCGCCGGGCTATACCACTTCGAAGACGTGCGTGTCCGGGAGAAAGCACCGGAGTTTTGGAGCTTCCCCAACGACTCGACAAGCTCTTCCGTTGATTTTTCAGCGGACGGGAATTCTTTTCTCTGCAGCAGTTCAAAGGAGGTCATGGTCTGTCAATCCGGATCATTTGAGTACCAGATAATAGGTGCCGCAGGCGTTATCGAAGCCCAATTTGCGTCCGGCTCCGATAAACTCTGCCTCTATATGGGAGGCTGGTACTCAAACGGAGCCAGCGCGATCGTTTTTTATGACATACCTTCGAACGTCGTCGAGAAACAGCTGCCCAATTCATTTACGGGATACTATCCGAGCTTTTATCTCGATCTGGAGAACAAACTGCTCTTGTGCTCCAACTTCAAATTGTGGAATCTCGAGAATGACGAGAAACAAGACCTCGAGCACTACACTCCCCTGTCGACGCCCCTCTCCGACAGGATCGAGGGGCCAGTGCTGACGCTCTCCGGACTCTCTCTGGACCTTAGCACCCTCGAGGTTCGGGGTAACGGATCCCGCCCGCGGAAGCCGTCCCCCCGATCCAGGACCTATTTCCTCGACACGATACTGGGGATCGGCGCTTACGAAGACCGGGATTTTTTCGGCGATCTCGGACTTCACTTCACAACTCCGGACGGTGAGAAGGAATATATGCGGCTGGAGAGCAGTCACGGTGTTCGCAGCGTAACGGTCGGCAGCGGCTTGTTACGGTACGCCGTAGGGTATCTGAACGGCAGGGTCGTATTCGGGCGCTTCGACGGCACCGGAAGAGGCGTGATTTCCATGTCCTCGAAGGGACCCGTGGAGGAAATGGCTTTTTTGGACGAAAGAACCCTCATCCTCGGGAGGGTCGACGGAACCCTGGAGTTCTGGGACATCCTCCGGAAAAGACTAATCAAATCCGTTAAGGTCCTTCCCGGCAATATCCGGTCTATTCGGGCTGCATCCAAAAGTGGGCGGATCTTCGTCGGAGACATAAGCGGGCATGTGGCAGTAATCAATGACCAATACACCGTGGTGGAGACCTTCAGAGCACATACAGACTCCATCCTCGGCCTCCTCGTGATTCGGGACGAACGGCTTCTCTTCTCTTTTTCGAGTGATAAAACCGTGAAGATAACGGACCTTGCGTCGAAGCGGTGGGTCTGCTTTTGTACGGATAAGTCGGGGGCTAAATGGATCATCTTCACTGATGACGGATACTGGGATGGCAGCTCCGACTGCGGGTCACTGGTGGCCATGGTCCGCGGCCTGGAGGCCTGGAATATCGATCAGTTCGCCGCGCGTACCAACCGCCCCGATATCATCATCGAACGGCTGGGATTCGGCGACCGGAATGTTATCTTGCATTTTCATAATCGCTACCTGCGACGTCTTGCCAGGCTGGGTATGACGGAAGACGATCTGGTGAATGAATACCGGGTGCCGAGGGTGGAAATATTGAGAAGTGACCAGACGGGCAAGCACATTACGATGAACCTTGGTTTTACCGATGATACCCGGGAACTCAAATCGTACCAGATCTACGTCAACGACGTGCCGCTCTTCGGCGCCGTGGGCAAACGCCTCTCGGACATGAACCGTAAACTGACCGAGACTGTGGAGCTGACCACGGGTGAGAACAAGATCGAGGCATCCTGTTTGAACTCGGCGGGGGCCGAGGCTTTCCGGGCCGTTACCTATGCGACCTACGACGAGCCGGCACAGGGGATCCTGTACTTCGTCGGTTTTGGAGTCTCACAATACAAAAACCGGGACTTCGATCTGCGTTATGGCCACAAGGACGTATTGGATTTAGCCGCCTTGTTCGGGAAGACGCCCGGGAGAACACCCGGATCGGATTCCCGCACCAGCGATAGAAAAGGGGGTGATCTCGCGAGAGAGGCTGTCATCAAAACTTTTATAAACAAAGATGTAACCACCAGCAGTGTCCGGGCCGCTAAAGAGATATTAGAAAAGACGACCGTCGACGATACCGTTGTGCTTTTCATCTCGGGACATGGGATCCATGACACCGATACGTACGCCACCTATTATTTCCTCACCCACGAGGCGGATCTGGATGATCTGTCCAGTACTGCGATAGACTTTGAATCCTTGGAAAAGCTGCTGCACGGGATTCCGGCTCGAAAGAAGCTGTTCCTCTTGGACACCTGCGGATCCGGAGAGCTCGATCCGCAGTCGAACCGGCGCGCGTTGTTGGCCGGAGGCGAGAGCAAAGGCATTTGGGCACGTCTGCCGAGGACGGAGCGCGGATTGAGGAAACGCGACGACGCAATGGACTCTGATGCGGAGCGCGGCAGCGGCGGAGATCTTTCCGGAACGGCGTCTGCCGAAGCGCACGGTGCCGCCAAAGGCTGGATCAGAATCCGCACCTACCTTCAAGATAAGGACCGCTACATCTACAACGATTTGGTTCGCCGCTCCGGCGCCATCATATTCTCCTCCTGCCGCGGCGATGAAGTCTCTTACGAGACAGTGGAGTACGAAAACGGCCTGTTCACTGAGTATGTCATAAAGGCGATCGAAGGCGCCGGGGATGCCGACAGGGACGGAATTGTCTCCACCGATGAGCTGCAAGACTACGTTCGACGTGTAGTCTCCGAAGAAACCGCGAATCAACCGCGGGTCTACCCAATCCCCCAGCACCCGACCGTAGATCGAGACAACATATATCAAAAGTTCGGCTTCGAGGTAAGGTGAAGAACAGGCGAAGAGTGGCCTGAGTCGGGCTTTTACGGGAGACGAGGGCTATGGGAGCATCTTATAAGTTTCGTTGTCGGAAATGCGGATATGAGGCAGAAGTAGCGGGGGAGAAATCGTTCGGGATGTTCGCGCGAACGGAAACGAAGCGTTGCACTGAATGCAACACAATTACAGATGTCACTACTAGCTACCAAGACTGGTTCCTGAAAAAAAACCCCGAGCTCAAAGACAATCTCAACAAATGCGGAAACTGCAGCAGCACAAAAGCCGTTCCTTGGGATGGAAGATGCCCCCGCTGCGACGAGCTGATGGAAAAGGGTGAGCTGGTCGGACTCTGGGATTGAAAGGCAAGATACAATTGGTGACCCACCGCGCAACGCACACGAATTTATAATAGAATGGTCTCAACCGGTATCCAAATGGCCGTCACAAAGCGTCTCTACTTCTTCGATAATCTACGTGTTGCTCTGACAGTTCTCCTAATCGCCCACCACGTCGGGCAAGCCTATGGACCCACTGGCGGCGAGTGGCCCATCCAGGAGGCAGCCCGCGCATCATTGTTGGGGCCCTTTTTCACGGTGAATCGCTCGTTCTTCATGAGCCTCTTCTTCATGATCTCCGGCTATTTCTCTGCCATATCCTGCGATCAGAAGGGCCCATACGCCTTCTTGCGCAGCCGCTTGCTGCGACTTGGTGTTCCCGTAGTACTCTGGGCTTTGATCGTTGCCGTTCCCTTTCAGATTTTCTTTGTCAGAGCCCCGAACGGCGGCCTGGGATCGCCCTGGCCCCTCGACGTGGGACACCTGTGGTTCCTCGAGCACCTCCTGATTCTGAGCGCCGTCTATGCCTTCTGGCGCGTCCTTCGCCGAGGGCATACCCCGACCCCGCCGGAACAAACCCGTCCCCCGCGCTCATGGGCTATCCTGCTCTTTGCTTTGGGCATCGCCGTGGCATCCGGCCTTAGCCGCATCTGGAAGCCGATTGACGAATGGAGCTACCTGCTGGGTTTTGTGAAAGTGGCCTTTGCCGATGTTCCACGCGACGTGGCCTTCTTCTTTGTGGGGATCCTGACCTTTCGACGCGGCTGGTTGAGCAGCTTCGACACGAAAGCCGGCTACGCCTGGCTGGCTGTGGGTGTCGGCGGTGCGGCGCTGTGGCACGCTTATGATCCCTGGCTGTACGGCCTCCTGCATCCCTCCTCCACGGCGCACGAAGTCTTCCGGCTCCTGTGGGAGGGCGCGCTCGTATGCGGGATGTGTATCGGCCTCACCGTGCTGTTTCGCGAAAAGCTCGACATGGGGGACCCCGTCAGCAGGGAACTGGCCAAGGGTCAGTACGCCGCGTACATCTTCCACCTGCCCATCGTGGTGCTCATCCAGATCCCGTTTATGGGATTTGCCCTGCCGCCTTTGGTGAAATTCTTCCTTGTGTGCTTAGTCAGCGTTCCTGTCACGTTTCTGTTCAGTGTATGGGTCAGAAAGCCGCTCCGCTTGTAGGATCCCTGCTGCAGCGGAAAGGAGGTAAATCAGACCAATCGCCCGACTAGCTGGCCTGCGCTGAGATGAGAAGGCTACCCTCTTCAAATACGTCTCGTTTCGTCAGTCCTGTTTTACAAGCTCAACTCTGCGGTTCTTCACTTTGCCTTCCTCGGTATTGTTGTCAGCAATGGGTCTGTCGAGGCCGTACCCTGCCGAGCTCAAACGCTTCGGATCGATGCCCAAGGCAGTAATCGCCGATACGACAGCCTTCGCCCGCTCTACGGAGAGCCCCTGGTTGGCCTGCCGGTCGCCGGCATTGTCCGTGTGTCCCTCCACGCTGATCTTCAGTTCCGGGTTTGCCATCATCATTTCAGCAATCTGCTGGATGAGAGGATTGAATTCAGGTTTGATGAATGACTTA
>CAZLRN010000017.1:0-11985 GCA_964561715.1 uncultured Spirochaetales bacterium | reverse complement strand
AATCGGCCGCCACAGTTTTCCGCGCATTCGGCGCCCGAACACTCACCTTCGAATACGATAGTGCCTCCCATGCTCTTGATGGCGTTCGAGTAGTTACGCGAAATCTGCAGCCCGCTGGACGATGTTAACTACTCAGAGCTTGATTTGTGTGTTTGTCTCAGTGGAGCTGCGGGCATAGCCTGCAACTCCTAAGCAAAACGGCTTACCGAATGGTAGGCCGTTTTGCAGCTCCCCGAAGCAAACAACATGCTAACAACAGAATAGCCCTAATAGAGGGCATGATACCGCTGCCACCGTTGCAGTAACTGCGGAGCAAGACCTAACTGGAAAAACTCCACGGCACGGCTATCCGTCGAGCATAAGCAGAGATTCTGCCAAACCTCGGATATCGATCTCGACGAGATTTACTTCACAGACCACATCGACCCACTGCTTGGGGAGTCCGGACTCTCCAACGAGCGCACCAACCCACGATCCCACGGTTGTCGCAATGGAGTCTGCATCTCTTCCGATCATCGCTGCGGTGGTGATGGCGTCTGCCGACCCTTGGGCGAACACGAAAGCCGCAGCGGCTAAAGGCATCTGCTCAGCCAGGGCGTTGGTGATATATTTTTCTTCCGTGTCTACAACGCATGGGTGAACAGGGGGCATGGGACCGTCTGTCTCTTTTATCACTGCCGCCGACTCCGGGAATCCGTCTTTCTTAACGGTATTTTCCGGCATGAGGGCCGTATCGTACAGATTCCGTATGAGTTGATCCAAATTTCTCGCCTGTCGCCCTATACGGACCCCTCGTTCGAGTAACTTTTGCGCCAGTGGGCCACAGACACGAAGCATAGCATCCATCATGGATTGCACGGTCGCCCCCATCCTCAAGCCTTCTGCAAGGGCCGCCTGAGTGCTGGAGAGAACGTCCTGCTCGAAGGGGGCCTTCCAAATGCGACACAGTCTCTTGGTCTCTGCAGCCGCTCCCTCGGGATCTCCCGCGTGAAGAATTCCCACGGGAGTCCACCACGCGGCGCCTCCTCCTTGAGGTGCATCCATCCCTGCATCCTTCGGATCAACCTCTCCCCTTTCTATCCGATCGAGCGGCTCGAGCTTAGGGTACCAAAAGTAGTCCCGGTTTGCGTGCTCGATAAAATAGTCAGCCAGCATCCCAGCTGTACGCGGTGGAGGCGTGTCGAGGAAAAAGCGTGTCAGCTCGGCTCTCAGGAAGGAATCGTCCGTTACGCTCCCCGGATCCGCGTGGAGTGCCCCTCCCGGCCGTCCGACCTGACCCCGATAGTAAGGCCCTTGATAGGGAAGGAAGCCCGTTACCTTCCCGCACAATCTCTTTATCCTCGCCGCATGGTTTCCCTCAACAGGTCCTCCCATGGCGTCGCCAATCGCCCCGCCGATATAGGCGCCCATGGCTCGATCCCTGTCAACAACAGCGGTCTTATTCACATTCAACCTCCCAAACGGCAAAACAATCTGAGTGAAGGCTTGGTGCTCCGGACCTAAGCTGGCTCGATCAACAAAAACAACTTCTCGGCAAGTCCTCGGATATCGAGTTCCGGCAGGTTGACCGTACACACGGCTTCGACCCACTTTCGCGGAAGACCTAACTCGCCGTACAACGCCCCGACCCACGATCCCACCGTCGTAGCAATAGAATCGGTATCGCGACCCAGCATGACCGCGTCTGCGATTGCCTCGGGCTTTCCATCGGAGAATACAAAGGCTGCAGCCGCAAAAGGTATCTGTTCGGCTAGGGCGTTGGTAATGTACTTCTCGTCCGTGTCCTCCAAACAGGGATGAATCGGTGGCATCGGAGCATTGACGTCTTTGATCACGTTGGCCGATTCCACCATGCCGTCTTGGCCTTTGACCACGTTCTCCGGCATAAGGGCTGTATGGTAGAGGGTTGATATCAGGTCGTCCAGGTCTGTCGCGTCCTGGCCGATCCGGATGCCTCTCTCCATCAGCTTTCTCGGCAAGGGCCCACACGCCGCCAGGAGTGCCTCCAGCATGGAGGAGAGGGTGGCTTCCTTCCTCATTCCCTCGGCCAGCGCAGCTTGAACGCATGCGAGCATGTCCTGCTCGAACGGAGCTTTCCATATCCTACAAAGGCTTCGTGTCTCCTCAGCCGCACGCTTCGGATTGCCGGCGTTCAATATTCCGATCGGAGCCCACCACGCCGCTCCACCTCCCTGAGGTGCTTCCTGCCCAGCCTCTTCCGGATCGACCTCCCCTCTCTTGATGCGATCCAGCGGCTCGAGCTTCGGAAACCAAAAGTAGTCCCTATTAACATGCCTGTTGAAGTAATCCGCCAGCTTTCGTGCCGTCCGAGGAGGCGCCGTATCCAAAAAGAACCGCGTCATCTCCCCTCGGATCAGTGTATCGTCCGTGATACCGCCTGGTTCGGCGTGAAAGGTCGATCCCGCCGGCCTTCCTATGGGACGGGTGTAATGGGGCTTTGCATAGGGAAGCAGGTCAGTAATCCTCCCACAGAGACGCTTGATCTTGGCTGCGTGGAATCCCTCCACCGGCCCTCCCATAGCGTCACCGATGGCCCCCCCGATGTATGCCCCCAAAGCCTTGTCGTGAGTAGCATTTCGTGCCATAGTCGTTTTCACACCCCCCGTCATTCATTTACAAAGGCCGCCTCTTAACGCTGAATCGGCCCATCCCTGTACGGATTCTTTTTATCCTGTATAGATTCTTTCTATATCGTAGCTGCGAAACGGTGCTTCATTTGAAAGCACCACTGATGAAACCGCGGACAAAACGCTTCTGAAAAATAAGAAACACGATCAGCAGAGGAAGGGAAACGATGATACAACCTGTCATCGTAAGGCTGTAGTCGGTCGTGTATCTTCCTTCGAAATACATGAGACCCAACGTGATCGGTCTGATCCAGTCACTCTGTGTGTAGAGCAGCGGAATAATGAAATTGTTCCAAGACCAGACAGTCTGAAAAATGGCCAGCGAGCTGATGGCGGATTTCGCCATCGGTACAACAATCTGTGTGAATACTCTCAACTCAGAGCATCCATCCACGCGAGCCGCATCCAGGAGGTCCGTCGGCACACTCATAAAGAACGATCGCATCAGGAAGACGCCGAACGGAATATGCAGAGCAACCAGCGGCAAGACCATTCCCAGGTAGGTATCGAGCAAACGAAGATTACGCAGTACGTAGTAGAGTGGGATCATGATCGAATAGAAGGGAATGATCAGACCCAGGAGCATGACGTACAGAATGCTCTTTCGGCCATAAAAATCCATTTTTGCAAAGGCATACGCGGCAAGTATGACCGCAAGAAGCACGACAGCCACCGATAGTACTGTAATGACTATGGTGTTCTTGTAGTACACTGCGAACTTACCGATCGTCCATGCATCGACGTAGTTCTGAAAGAGCCATTTTTGAGGCAGACCGAAGGGATTCGAGAATACCTCTACTTTGGACTTGAATGTTCCCAGGAGCACCCAAAAATAGGGAACAACAATAATGGCGGCGAAGAATCCGACAAAAAGGTACACCAGGACATCGATGATGCGTTCTCTCTTCATAGAATGAACCCTCTAATCCATTACGGCTCTTTTTTCTCGCCTGTTGATGAACAAGATCCCAAAGATCAAAAGAATAAAAGCCAGAATGACCGCGACTGCGGAGCCGTATCCGACCTGATTCATTACAAATGATTGAAGATACATGAACATGGCGATGACCTCCGTGCTGCGCCCAGGACCGCCACCCGTGGCTATAAATACATAATTAAAGACCTTGAATGTGTTTATAACCTGCAGCAGGACAAGAAACGTGGTCACACTGGCGAGTCCCGGGAGGGTGACATGCAGAAAACTCTGAAACGCATTGGCGCCGTCTATTCTGGCAGCATCGTACAGAGAGGGATCGATGTTCTGAAGGCCTACGACATAGACGATTGTGCAGAATCCGAAGACCCGCCAAATAGAGATCGCGATCAATCCATAAAGCGCAAATAGGGGATCGCCCAGAATACCATAGGGTTTGTCCACCACGTGAAGAGCCTGAAGGAGTTTGCTCAGAATTCCAATTCTGGAATTATAAATCCACTTCCAGATGAATACCACCACAACGGTAGACAGAATGTATGGTATGAAGTATACGATTTGGAGCTTGTTGCCTCCTTTGATACCCTTTCTGGTGACTCCCAGGGCGAGAAAAAGACCGACCAGAATAGGAAAGGCGACATAGAATCCGATCCAGATGATATTGTTTTTGAATGCATTGTGAAGGTTCTCATCCGTCAGGGACCGTGCGAAGTTTTTTAGTCCGACAAAGGTCTTGGCTCCCACCCCGTCCCACTCTACGGCACTCAGGTAGAATGTGTTGAAAACAGGCACCAGAACGAAAATCGCAAATATGAGGACTGCCGGTAGGATAAAAGTGTAGGCCACAAGAGAGTACCGGAGCTTCCTGTAACTCAAGCGAAACCGCATCTCGTCGATCTCCTTAAGATTGTTGGAAGGATCAGCTTTTCAGCCGATCCTTCCACATCAATAGACCGCAATAGCCAAACTGAAGAAGTGGACAGCTGGCGTTCACTCAAAGCTTCAAGGTCTGAATCCTTCTTTCCATGCCTTTTGGTGTTCGCTGTCGAGCTTCTGGCAGTACTCTTCCGGTGTAATCTGCCCGAGTAGCAGCATCTGGTAGCCGCTCTTGAGCTGCTCGTCTGTCTCGGCAGAGATGAAGTGATGGAGGAAGTATCCCATATGATGCTTGCCCATAATCTCGACAACCTGATTGAAGAAAGGATTATCCAGTCCGGCCGGGACCTCAAATTGCTCGAGAGATGGGACGTAACCGTATTTGATCCAGATCTGGGCGCAATCGTCGCTCACCGTGTAATCCAGAAACTTCAGACAGGCCTCGGGATATTTTGACTGGGAAGAGGCGTACCATCCGCTTCCAGCCCCGGCAGCCGAGGTTGCCTCTTTTTTTCCGGGGGCGACAGGCAGGAACATGCCGAACTTTTCCGCATCTGCAGGGGTGAAATTGTCCCCCGCAAACCAGGTTCCTGTGTGGGTCATGGCTCCCTCTCCGGACAGAAAGACAGCCGAACCTTCCTGGCTCGAGCGATCGAGCACGTTGGGCATGTATTTTTTATCCAGTTCCAAGCCCACTATCCTCATCCCTTCGATAAACTCCGGAGTATTCAAAGTGCCACCCTCCAGAATGGCTTTGGTGACCATTGGGGTTCCTCCGCCCCACTCGTATGCCACCGCCACCCTATGGTGCGCGGGGGACTTGTTGGAGTATCCATAGGAAATCGGCTCGTATTTCGCAGCAGCGGCCTTGTCACAGACGCTCACGAGTTCCTCCCAGGTTTGAGGAACCGTTATACCGAGCTTCTTATAGATATCCTTATTGTAGTACATTACGATACACTCAGACTCATTAGGAATAGCCCACAGCTTGCCGTAATGGGTCGCTTCACCCATGCCGAAAGCACTGAGACGCTTTCTCCATCCGTGCTGATCCGCGGCGTCCTCCAAATCGATGACCAAACCAGCTTTCATGACCGGACCCATTACGTTCACCCCCAGGTTCCCGTACATCACGTCGGGCCCTGTTCCCGCGGCCAGGGCGTTTCTGATAACCATATTCAGTTGGTCCGGAGCAATTTCGGTAGGTTCCAAGCGAATACTGGGGTTTTTGGCTTCAAAGTCCTTTATCATGTCCGTGTGAGGCGGCTGGGTCTGATACCAGTATTTGAGCGTAGTAGCTTCCTCCTTCTTCCCTTCTCCCCATGCATTGAAGCCAGCGAAAACCAAGCTGCTCAGAAGAACAGCGACCACGGTGCGTAACATTTTGCCTTTCATCTACGACCTCCTGTCATAAATTCTTGCATGGATTTCTGTGGTCTTCAACCGAAACCTTCAAAATCCATGTCTTCTTCCTTTATTGAATGTTTCCTGAAGCACGGACTATATTGCCCTGTGCCGCAGGCCTTGAATCACGCCTCCCAAGCTCTCCGACCGTCGGCCTTGCCGTATCTTCTCCTGCGGCGATACGACACTGACTGGCCTGGCATTGCCGGCTCGCATCCTTTCGGGCGATTTAAAACCGTCGAGCCTCACGCTGTAGCGAAAGCGAAGCTAGATATTCCTGAACGGTGCGCAGGTTCAACGGTTTATTTTAACGTCATTAGTCAAATAAGAGGAAACTCCGCATCTCTTCTGTCTGATCGGTGCCCAACATAGAGGAAGACTCTTTCTTAACAGAAACGACCTTCGTTTCAAATATCTCTTGTATATAACACATATATAAATATAGTGCAATAGCTCCATAACGTGGTATGCCGGAAACCTACGAAGCCCAGCAGTACTGAACTATCTACCGAGAGGAAAGTGTACAACCCGCTTCGGTTGGATTTCTGATGATGCAATTCGAAGGACTTGATATCAACCTCAATGTGTATGACCGCATCGTGTAGACTTATCGTTATGCGGCAGATAATATACTTTATCGTAATAAAGAGCAGATTAGGAGAAATCGATGAGCACATTGAACGACAAGATCTACGGTTGCCTGCTGGGTGGCCTCATTGGTGATGCAATGGGAGCACCGGTGGAAGGTAAACGCTACTCGGATATATTGGCCCAATACGGGCCGGAGGGTGTGACGGACTTCGAAGGAGAGGGCACGGACGACACGGCAATCCGGGAGCAACTGATCAGCGCGATACTCGCAGCAGAGGGTTATCCCACGGTGGATGACTTCGCTCAGTCATTTTCGGATTTCAAGGAAAAAAACCGGGATAAGTGGTACATACCCGTTCGCAACGCCTTTTACAAGTACGAGGAGGGTCTGAGCCTTCCGGCCTATGCCGGTTGGGGAAACATGCAGAGCTCTTCAACGGCCATGGCCTTCTCGCCTCTGGGAATTATCAACGCATGCAATCCCCGCCGGGCTGTTCTCGAGGCGCTGCACATCGGCTCCTTCGTTCACAACGGTCCCTCGGGCTTTTGCCGCGACGGCGCCGCTGCGATCTGCGCCGCGGTGGCCGAGGCCTTCAAGAGCGGAGCTGCGGTTGAAAGCATTACGAAGGCATCCACCCAATACCTGCCGGCCATGAGCGCGCACGAAATGATCGGTTCCATCAGCCAGGCCCTGAATCTCGCACAGAAAACTGGATCGTACGAGCGCTTTCGCGAGAGCTACTACGCGAAAAACCTTCGAGCCGTCATCAGCGACTCCCGGGAGACCGTACCTGCGGTCCTGGCCATATTCAGCCTCGCAAAAGGCGATCCGAAGAAATCGATTCTGTTGGGCGCAAATTTCGGACGCGATGCCGACACCATCGGAACGATGATCGGCGGATTGGCAGGCGCCCTGCACGGTGCTTCGGGATTGCCCCCTGAGTGGGTTGCCAAAGTTGAGGCAAATCCCAATGTAGATTATCAGAAAACCGCCGACCGATTGACCGGCCTGGTTCGAAAACGAGCGGCGGATTCGAGCCAGTTAGCCGATCTTATATCTGAACTTCAGTAACTGAAACGATCGCCGCGGTTTTGCAGGAACAGGATTTAAGAAAAATTTTCTGCGTCTGGAACCACCGATGCCCCGCTAGCCGATGACTCATCCGCCGCAATACACGCGGCCAGAGTTGCATAGGCATCCCGTGCAGGAACAGGAACTCCCCTATCCTTTACGATTGAATCAAGAAAGGCATCAACACTCCCGCCGCAACCGACGGCGATTTCCACATCGTCCATCGGAAGATCTTTCCATCCGCTGACGCCATCGACCGCGAATCGCCTACCATGAACGACACTCTTTGTGCCTATCAGCAAAACGTGGTCGCTCGGTTTGTCACCCTCGGGCCAGTGACACTCATACGAGACAGCAGTCTGGCCGATGGCGCCACCTTCGAACTGAAATACCGTTGCTGTGGTTTTGTCTTTTGGAAACTCCATAGAGCCCAAACGGTTCCCATAGGCGCTTACTGATTTGATAGGTCTTCCTATCAGAAACCGAAGGAGATCCACCTCGTGAATGCCCGTTCCCACGATCGAACTCCGCCCGGCTTCTGCCGAGGCATACCACGGAGAGCGTTCGAATTGACCCCGCTTGTCAGAGATTTGATTCATCTGCAGAAGAATGATATCTCCCAGTTTATCTTCTTCGAGTAGAGATCTAATCGTTCTGAACCGTGTCCTGAACCGCCTTTCGTGGGCTATCATAAATTTTACTCCCGCCTTTTCGGAGGCCCGTACGATAGCCCGGCCATCTTCCAGATTGGTGGCCAGCGGTTTTGTCATGAGAACGTGGCAGCCGGCCTTCAAACAGAGCTCCGCATGTTCTCTATGCATATGATCGGGAGTTACGACACATACTGCGTCGGGCTTCTCGACATCGAGCATCTCCCGGATGTCGGCATAGCCCGCGGCTACAACAGGAAACTCTTTCCGATACTGATTGCGCCGATTCTCATCCGGGTCGCATATGGTCAACCGCTCGACCCAGTCGGATTTAGCGCACGCGGCTACAAAATGCCTTCCCAGGCCCAATCCTACAACACATACCTTAAGCTCTTCCAAGTTAGCTCCTCTCTATCAAATAAGGGCCAATTAGGCCCAAACGACGGTACGCGCCAAAGCGCAATTCTCGACTAAATGGCCGCTCCAGACTTTAGGTCATCCCTCTTACTGACAGCGCTCCTGCAGATATGTTACGGCTTCTGCAAAGTATCGCTCTGTATTCTCATGATCCTTATTGGCCATCTCGATTACGAAAAAACCCTCGTAGTCTATAGACCTCATGTAGGCAAAAAGGCCAGGAATATCGACCTCTCCGGTACCCAGGGGCACGCTTTGAGCTCCTATCATATCCTTGACGTGAACCAGGCCGATGCGGGTGTTGAATCTTTCGCAGACGGTTCTCCAGGAAATCCCAAGGGGGTGGAAGGAGCCGACTTCGTGAAGTATCTTCAGCCGCTCATCTCCCACGGCATCCAGAACCTCGGTCAGATCGTCCATGGTCTCAATCGACCTGCCCTCGTGCAGCTGGATCACGGCCGTAATATCATGCCCACCCAGGGCATCGAGAAACTTTCTTGCCGCCTCGACGTATACCTTCTTTGTCGTTGCATTGAAGACCACCGTGCGGATACCGAGGGCTTCGGCAAAAAACGTACCGTCGACGGCGGCTCTGAAGGAATCATCGTCGATCCCTTCGACGGCTGGAAGATGGAGGGACGAGAAACCCAAACCGTACTGCCGTCCCTTTTCGAGGTAGTAATCGACCCCTTTTGAGATGTCGAAGGTCGACCCACGCCCCCCGTAGAGCCAGACTTCGAAGTTCCTGTATCCCATTGATGAAAAGGATTCCAGGGCTTCGTCCACTGTTTTTTTTGAAACACCCCCGGAGACACCGGCGGCAACTTTATCCATGATGCTCAATTTGCTACATCCCCCTTAAAAATATTCTTTCAAATCACACAACGCTTTGCCTAAGCATTCCGTCTAAAAACCATTTCCGCCGATCTCGATTCTCTGAACCTCCCGGGAGTGATTCCTTCGAAACGGTTGAACAGCCGAATTAGCGTCTTGTCGCTTCCACAACCTACGGCTCTGGCGATCTCGGCGAGGGACATCTTACCCTCAACCAAGAGGTGTTTTGCCTGTTCAAGTCGGAGTTTGTTCACGTAATCTACCATATTTTCGCCGATTTCGTGTTTGAAGAAGCTGGATAGATAGGGTGCCGTAATACCCAGCTCTTCTGCAATCAACGTCTGACTCAAATTCATTTCAGAAAAATGATTTTGAATATAGGTTAGTATCTTCTCTTTAAGCTGGATCTTATGGCTTTTCTTGCGGCTGTTTAGATACTGGCAAGTTTGCCTGTAAATCCATTTGATTTTTTTATATATTTCGTGGACATTCTCCGTATCGATCAGCTCCTCTACTGGTTCAAAATCCGAACCGAACACGTCAACGTAATTGATTCTTATCTGGTCCAGCACCTTGACGGCTGTGCCGATCATATCGAATATCAAACAACGTATCAGCTTTACAGGGAGGTTGCTTTTTTGGAAGTTGTGCTCGTATATTTCGTCGAGCAACTTCTCGCAACGCACGATGTTACCGTCTCTGACCGAATTTATAATGCTAAGCTCGGCTGTAATAGGGTAGTAGTAATCCTTGACTCTATCGGTGATCTCATTGTAGCGGATCACAGAGCTCTTCTCTCTTATAATCCTGTAATCCATAGCCGCAAGTGCCTGGAGATAGGATCCGCGTAGCTCATGTATGTCCGTCACGGGATTCCCGATTCCGACGGTTATCTCCGCACCGTAATGGGTATTCATGAAGCGCTGAATTCTTGCGCAAATTCCCGATACTCCATCGGCAACGCTCGCGTTATCGGGAAAGTTGAAAAGCAGGGCCAAAAGATCGTAATCCAGCTCGCACACGTAGCCCTGATGATGCGTACCGGTAAGTTGTTCTGTCAGGGATGCGATGATAAATTTGACAAGATTCCATTCCTTCTCGTTATTCTCTCTTAAAAAGCGTGTGCAGTCATCTATATGGAAAAGAATGACCTGATGATTGTGATAGGGAAGCACCACTTTGTAGCGGCTCAGCCAGTCCAAAGCTGATTCGACGTTATCGGTACGTCCCGTTATCAGGCGTCTCAAGAGACCGTTTTTAACCAAAGTGGAATTCCTGTTTATCTGCTCACGAAATCGCCTGTTCTCACGTATGATATCCTCATACTCCGATTCCAGCTGGCGGTTTTTCCGAAAAGACTCCATCACCGTATCTCTTATGAACTCCAGCTCGTTTCGATTACGTAGGGGTTTTCTGCCGAAACCCGAGGCAAGAGTGTCTACCATGAGCCTGATGGGCCTGTAGCTACGGTAGGCCAGAATATAGGCGGCAACCAGACCGACGACAAAACAAATTCCGACGATCCAGTATACGAGGTTTCGGATATCGTTGAGCTTAGAAAGAAAGATTTCTTTGGGAATGATGGAGACGAAGCGCATTCCGCTGTTGCTGGATCCGGTAAAGGCAACAACCTCCCTCTTCTTATAGAGAATGCCCTCCTGCTCGAAACCCTGCATTTCGCTCAGGGGAACCGTTCCTGGATTTATGCCGGTTTCGATCAGGATTTCCCCTTTGTCATCCAGAATGCACCCGTATGCCCCCTGGACGATATCGCTCAGCATTTTACGAATCACTTGGGAATCGATCAGTGCAACCAGAACCGCCGGAGACTCAAAGAGATTGTTCATAGGAATCGACTGGATATAGGACAAAACCTCACTCCGGTATCCGATTCCCTGAATCACGCATGAGGGCTTTAACGTAAAATACCGATCGAAATCCATCAGGTAGGAGTGCCACTGTTTCTCCGAGAGATCTTTGTAGCTTTTAAGATATTTAAAAAAGAGAGCCGGCTCGTAGGAAGCATCTGGGGTTACGATCCGGTCGCTGTTTCGAAAATAGAGATAGAAATCGTGGAGAAGGAAGTTGTCAGATCCGAAGGCTCGCAACTCTTTGACAAGATAGGCGAGCTCGAGCCTGTCCCGGGATTTCAAGGGAAGTTCAACCTCCATGAAATTCTTAATCCGGCTGTTGCATGAAACCTGCCAGCACATTCGCCGAATTTCCAACAATCCACGGTCGAGCGCCAGCTGAATCTGTCTGAGGAGTGTCAGGTTGTGATTGCTGATGTCCTCCGCGATAGCTCTTCCCGTGCGAATATAGGCCACGCTCCCGATACCGATCGGGATTAGAAGAACTGTAATGTAGGAGAGCAGGAGAGCAATAAAAACCCGACTGGGCCTGGATCTTATCTTACCGAACAGCGTCATTCCCGCACCTCTCTCCAATCTCTATATATAACATAAAACGGGGACAGGCCGCTATGACACGGGCTGTCCCCTCTCGATTCAATTGCTCTTAGGTTTGCGTTCCTATTTAGCGTTGTATCTGTCTATCACC
>CAZLRN010000016.1:14501-21381 GCA_964561715.1 uncultured Spirochaetales bacterium | reverse complement strand
GGCTACGGTCTGGCTGTCATGGTTGACGCAATTGCCGGAGGCCTCTCCTGGGCTGGCTGCAGCGCCGAAAAGCCGACAAGGGGTGGCAAAGGTTTCTTTGCCTTGGCTATCAAAATCTCTGATTTCATCGACTTGGAGGAGTTCACCAAGGAGATCCGCATCCTGTCGGAATGGATCAAATCCTCGCCCACAATGCCCGGTGTGAAAAAAATTTATCTGCCGGGGGAAATCGAGGAGGAGAATCGCCGGAATCGTGAGAGAGAGGGAATCTACGTCGAGGATAAAACCTGGAACGACCTGTTGTCCTTGGCCGAGGATCTCGAGGTGACACCTCCCCAACCATTGTCAATCTAGGAGCGAGAATCGTGACATACTACGTAAACAGAAAAAAGGTAAGTCCGGAGGAGGGTGTCGGCCACGTGTCATATAGGCTGCTGGACGAGACAAATGGCTGCACCGCTGGATGTTTTACCGGCGTAAGTGTATACGACATGACCGAGTTCTGCGAGCCGGGGCTGCACGAGGATCAGGAGGGCTTTTATGTGATCGAGGGTACCGGATGGGCCAGGGTAGGCGAAGAAGAGTTTCGTATTGAACCCGAGGGATCTTTTATTGTTCCAGCCCGAACGCCCCATACACTGAAACGGGATCCTGATTCAAAACCCTTGATGGTCTTTTGGTTTCACGCCCCTGTTTAGTTCTTGAGATCCTACTCTCTCTACCTTCTCATCTCGTTCACGAGTTCTTTTCTCTTCTCTGCGATTTTTACTGTCAGCGCCCTCTATCAGGTTATCTCGGCGCGCCTCGATCCTCTCCAGCTGGTCCTCGTCGGCACGGCGCTCGAGTTGACAGTCTTTTTAGGTGAAATCCCGACTGGCCTTCTGGCCGATCTGCTCGGACGCAAACGATCCATTGCTATCGGATACGCCATAATGGGCATTGGATTTGTCATCGAGGGCGCTGCTCCGCTCTTCTGGAACATCCTCCTGGCTCAGATCGTCTGGGGGATGGGATACACTTTCACCAGCGGCGCGATAGAGGCATGGATTTCGGACGAGCTCGACGAAAGCGATATGACCGGCGTTTTTCTGCGGGGGAAGCAGGCTGAAAACCTCGGAGGCGTTATGGGAGTGCCCCTTGGTGTGCTCGGCGGTCTCTTATATCTGTACGTGCCGATTCTCGCCGGCGGCGCACTGATGGTGCTCTTCGCCCTGTTCCTGGGGATCGCCATGCAGGAGCGCAGATACAGCCCGGCATCGAAGGTTCTCAATGGATTCCTGGCTCCGCTGAAGCACCTCGCCATCGATGCGGGGAAAGCTGTAAAGGCAAAAAAGGCCATTGTGGTCATCCTGCTCCTTGGATTTCTTTACGGCTTCTACAGCGAGGGCTTCGATCGCCTCTGGACACCCCATCTGTTGGAAGACTTCAACGTTCCGGTAAATCTCTTCTCATCCGGGAACGGGGTTGTCACCTTCGGGCTCATACGAGTCGTAGCGCTCGTTGCTGGTATAGGGGTTGCGGAGCTTTTCAGGCGACCTAGGGTTCGAAGCTCTTCCTCTCCCATGTCGCTTTTTGTCATTTCGATTTTTCAGTTTGCGGCGTTGATGCTTTTCAGCCTGACCGCTTCTCTTTTTCTGGCGATCTTCTGCTTTTGGCTTGTAGGAGCCTTTCGCAATACGGCCTATGCACTCTACAATGGATGGCTCGACCGTAACATCGAGGATTCCCGTTTCCGGGCTCTACGGGCTGATCCTTCCCGTGTATGTGCTTGTGGTGGCTACCTCTTGGGGACGCTCTACTGAGCTAAAGCGTTCTCCTGAACGCAGCGCTCTCCTGAACGCAGCGCTCTACCGAGCGCAGCGCTCCCAGTTGAGGACCTCAGAGAGGGGCTTTTTCTCTTTTTTTTCGCTATCTGCGGGAATACCAACGGGTACCAAAGTTAGAAGTCTCTTGTGCTCGGGCACGTCGAGTAGCTCCTTGAACTCCCGCTCCCGGGGTACTGTGTATCCTTCGAGCCAGCAGGCGCCGTAGTTCAGGGATGTTACCGCGATCAGCATATTTTCGACAGCTGCCGCCCCGTCTTCCAGCCACCACCGGGAGGAGGGATCCAGGACTACGGCGATGATGGCGGCGGCCTTGTCCATCCACTCTGCAGCCACCTTGAGCTTGTCGATCATCTCCCTCGCGGTAATCACGATGAAGGTCCAGGGCTGGCGGTTCCCTCCCGTCGCTGCAAGACGCCCGGCGTCGACAATTTTTTCGAGATCCTCCCGCGGGATCAACTCTCCCGTGAACTTGCGAATGCTCCTTCTCCTTTTTATCGCTTCGAAGGCGTCCATTTTTATCCTCTCTACTTGAATCGGATTCCCCACTCTTTGAGGATCAGTTCCGTTACTTTGCTCTGCAGATCGTCCAATCTATTTTCCTCCAGAAATCCGTCGAGCAAGTCCCTGGACGCCGTAAAAACCGCCTTCCCGTCGCGTCCCTCGCGGAGCTGATCGACGAAGGTGCCGATTTTTTTCAGATAGGTGAAATCCTTGAGGTCCCGCATGCCCAGCGGGCCCTCTACTCCTGCGAGACCGAAGCTGTAAAGGCAGTCAGTAACTGGGGAGGCAACAACCGGATGCGAACCCCCCGGTATAGCAACGGCTGTTCTGTCAGGGCAGAGAAACGCCCGGTTCATGGTCCTACCATCGAACATGAGCTGCACGGTATAGTTGGGGACCTCTCTGTCCTGCATGCGGGAACGGTGGTAATACACCTCCTCGTGTTCGGATTCTCCCATCTCCTCGTTGCCCACATCGTGCACGTGGGAGGGTGTGCCGCTCCAGAGAGCGGGAGGTGAATAGGTTTCGCCTACATTCAAGTTAGTCGAGACTCCCGGCTCGATGAGTGTGATCACGTCTCTGCGCCAGAAGAGATCGCCCCGGCTGAGGTTGGGTTTATCTCCCTTTGATACGAGCACTGGCTTCATCTTCTTCGAAGAGGGCGCGGTGTAATAGGCCAGCTCTCCCCTGCCGGAAAGCTCGTATTGGCTCTCTCGGGGGATGTAGAGCGCCGAGGCGCTGCTTTCGCCAATGGGTGCATCAAAGGGACCACCTGTCCTGTCGAGCTCGTATTTCGCTCCTTCGGAAATCACGATAAATGAGCCTTCCATGGGGCAGAGTGCATACTCCTGCTCGCCGGTCTCCGCTTTGACTGTTTCTCCGTTGAGCTTGTAAAGCCCGAAACCCAAGACCTGCAGGGGTGTTTTGGCGTCCGCCGGATCGAAAACCAGACCGCTTTTCGCGCCGGAAAGATCCCTTATGGGGTCGATCGTACCTTCCTGGATTTTTTTTCCGTATTTATCCACGGTGGATTTCATTCTATTTGCTCCTTAGCTTTGAATTCCTCTATTCGATACCCAATCGCTCGAGAGTTTCAGGCTTGGGGATCCCATTAGAGTCCCATCCGCGCAGGTCGTAGTACTCGTCGAGCATTTGATCGAGCTCCTTTTGGTTGACCGTATGACCGGCAGATCCTCCTTCGCTCAACGGTTCTCCGATGCGGGGAGGTAGCGTGTCATCCTTTCTGCTGATTCCCTCCCGAATGTTGAACATACGGCAGAGGTTGTAGATCCGCTCTCCCGCCGTGAGAAGCTCCTCTAAAGTGATATCCCATCCGGTAACTAACGATACAGCCTGCGCCAACCTGGTCGGCGTAAAGGGTCGCCAGGCATTAAGAGGAAACTTGCAGACCCCAAGTGAGTCTCCGAGAGTCCCGAAGTAGTCCTGTGTGATTTTGACGACATAGGGTTTGCCCTCAAACTGAAGACGGCTCATTTTCGTGTCGAGTTTCAGCTCTGGATACGGTCCACCCGCCTCGAGGGCGTCTTCGTGCAAGATCTGCAAATGACAGGCGCCCCGGTTCCCGGTGGCATAGTTCAATCCCATTCCTTTCTTTCCCCTTGGATCGTGCATCGCCATTTCGAGACCCTTGACGTGCAGAGCCCAGGCGTCGCTGCCCTGGCCGATCCTCGATGCGGCTTCACGCACTCCATCAGCCAAAAGCGCTCCTACACCCTTTCGGTAGGCGATCTCCTCGATTAGAGTCAAAATCGTCTCTTTATCACCCCAGGGCAGCGGCTGCCCTAGATCGATGCCCCGCTCCCAACACTCCATAGCCCAGGCGATGCACTCACCCGCCGACATCGTATCCACGGTGTAACGATTGCATAGCTCGTGGGCCTTAGCTATGAAGCGGGGATCCGTTACCATAAGGAGTGAGCCAAGCGCAGCCACCGTTTCGTACTGCGGGCCGCCGTAGATGCCGGAAAGCTCGTAGGGCTTTTGCATCTCTACGACACGCCTGCAGAAGATGGGGCAGTTGGGGCAAGTCTCCCGCCGGGTTAGAATCGCCTCCACGACAGCGGGCCCGTCCAGCCGCTCACCCCCTTCGATCGCTCCCTGCCTGAAGTTTCGCGCAGGAAGAATGCCGTATCGCAGCAGCGGGCCCATATTGTTCCATGTTCCGAGCTCTCCGAGGGTTTTGCAGCTCTTGTTCTCCTTGATCTCTCTGATGATCTGACGGGCGAGAGCGGTGAGCTCTTTCGGTTTGGCAAGAGGCACGCGCCTGCTGCGGCTTGCCCTCACGGCGATCGCTTTGAGCCTCTTCGAGCCCATAACGGCTCCTATTCCGGAGCGGCTTGCAGAAAACCTAAGCTCACTGAGAACCGAGGCGTATCGAACCAGATTTTCGCCGCCCGGTCCGATTCCCAGAACCGTGGCCTTGCCGACCTGCTGCTGGATCGCCTCCTGGGCGGGTCCGGAGTCCAATCCCCAAAGAGCTGACGCATCTCTTATCTCAACGTTTCCGTCGGTTACGGAGAGAAAAGACGGCTTGTCGGCAGTTCCTTCGATGATCAAAGCGTCGAATCCGGCCCGCTTGAGCTCAGCGCCGAATTTGCCTCCAAAGGTGGCGTCGCCCCAAACACCTGTTAGGGGAGATTTGGCAGCAATAGTGGTTCGATTACCAACTGGAGACGGCGTTCCGGTCAGAACCCCTGTGGAAAAGATGATCTTGTTCTTTGTACCCAGCGGGTCTATGCCCTTTTCGAGCTCCCTGTAGAGGATGCTGGCAGCCAATCCTCTGCCGCCGAGATATCTTCGCGCCGTTTCTTCTGTCAGAGGCTCTCTGGCAGTTTTTTTGTTTGTCAGGTCGACTCTCAATAATGTGCCGGCATAACCGAACAAGGTCTCCTCCTGCAGGTTGGTTGGCATTTCTTCTACCATTTAATGTCTGTCTTTACAACAGGTCTGTCTTTGCTGCAGGCCTAAACCTATCCCAGTCCGAAGACGAACAAACCAGAACGAATGATCCAAGCCCAAATGGAGGATATGATGACAAGAGAAACGAGGACGTAGACCGTATCGATCGTGTGCCAACGGCTTGCGTTAAGGAAGCTTCGTGTTTCCTGGTTTTGCGACTCCAGCCCACGCGCCGTCATGGAGATCGAAGCTCTATCAGCATGTCTTATAGCCCCTGCCAACAAGGTGACCGCAACCGGAAGCGCCTCTCTGAAGCTCCTCCGTTTGGCGCGCAGCCGAATCCGGTGTGCGTTTTCGATTCTCCGAAGATCACTTCTCAAGAAGGGAATGGTATTCCAGGCGACATAGAGTCCGAATCCGAAACGCGGCGAAAATTTCAGCTGCTGCATCAGTGCGTTGATCAGCGCCAGCGGATCGGTAGCGAGAATATAGCTGATGGAGATAACGATTAGCGTCAGGCTCCTGATGCCGACGATAAGGGCCCTGTGTAGGCCTGTCTGGGATACACTGAAGAACCACACGTAGTGGTAGGTCTCCTGTTCTACTGGCTGGCTGAAGAAGAGGTTCATGATGAACAGCCCCGCTGGAAGCACGCTCAGAGGCAGCATGACCTTGAGCATTCGTTTTATCGGAACGCGGCCTAAAACCAGGATTTGAAACAGCGCGATCACGAGGAAAGGTACAGGAGTATTCGGATCGAAGGAGAGGAATACGGGGATCAGCAGACCGAAGACAGTCAGGAGTTGTGCAAGAGGGCTGATTCTGCCCAAGAAGCCGGTTACTCTTTCAGACATGGCGTCCTCTTCCAAATGGGGAGGTACAGGGACGAAGGAATAGGCTGGTGTTGAATCATCTCCTCGGGCTTTCCTGAGAAGACCAGCCTCCCCTGATCCAGAAACAGGATCCGGTCAGATATGAGGAAAGCCAGCTCAGGAGAATGGGTCGTCATGAGAATGGAGATGCCACTGTCTTTCAGCTTCCTTAGCGCCTGCACCAGGGCTTCATAGGCCGAGTAGTCCAATCCGTAGGCCGGCTCGTCCATCAGCAGTATCGGTCTGCCGTCGAGAATAGCGCATGCAAGAGTGAGGCGTCGCTTCTCGCCTTCGCTGAGGCGGTAGGGATTCTGGGCGCGAAGCTCATCGAGCTGAAAGGGCTCCAGGACCCGATCCGCAGAAGCGCCCTTCTGGGCAAGGCTCAGTTCTTCTTCTACCGATTCTTTGAGGAAAAAATGCTCTGGATTCTGAGGCAGCAGGAGGATCTCCGAATAGAGCCTCTGAACCGGCAGTGTGGTGATATCGGTTTTCCCTAGCCAGATGCATTGTGGTGAGCTTTTGAGGAGACCGGCAGTTTTCTCCAATAATGTTGTCTTGCCCGCTCCGTTAGGGCCCATAAGTGTAACGGTTTCTCCCTCACAGAGTTCCATCGAGATATGCTGCAATACGGCTTTGCCTGGCTCAAAGGAATGGGATAGGTCCTGTATTCGAAGGATCGGGCGGCGTTCCGTCGGGCGGCGTTCCGTCGGGCGGTGCTCAGCAGGATGGTCTTGTTTTGGCTGCGGATCGGCGTTGATCTCG
>CAZLRN010000016.1:0-14401 GCA_964561715.1 uncultured Spirochaetales bacterium | reverse complement strand
CGGGCGGTGCTCAGCAGGATGGTCTTGTTTTGGCTGCGGATCGGCGTTGATCTCGAAGTCGCACAAATCCTGAAGCTTCCAGGGCAAAAAAACGCTTTTGTCGAAATTATGTTTCGAACCTCGATCTGCTATCCTTCCCTCCGCATCGAGCGATGCATAGCGATCCATGAATCGATAGACATGCTCCAATTTGTGTTCGACGATAACGATTGAGAGCTTGCCGTCCAATCCTTTGAGGAGCTGAAAGAAGCCCTCTGTCGAGGCGGGATCGAGATAAGCTGTCGGTTCATCGAGAAGAAGAACCTCCGGGCTCATTGCGATCACCGAGGCCAGGGAGACCTTTTGCCTTTCGCCTCCAGAGATTTGGGAGGGAGGCTTCTTGCCTAGATGGGCTATTCCAAAGCGCTCGAGTATCTCATCGACGCGGTGTCGGATCGACTGGGGATCGAGACCTTGGTTCTCCATTCCAAAGGCGATCTCCTCTTCGACCGTGGGCGCTATCATCTGGGCTTCGGGGTTTTGCAGAACAAGGCCGATTTTTCCGACACGTCGATCAAGCTGGCCTTCGATCACTCCGGGTATGACTTCGGGAATGATGCCTGCAAGCATTAGCAGCAGAGTCGATTTGCCGCATCCGGAGGGACCCAGCAGAAGCAGCTTCTCTCCTCTTGTCAGTTCCAGATCGACGTCTTTAAGGATGAGCCGTGATGAACCTCGATAGCGAAACGAGAGATTTTTGAGGGAGAAGACGTTATCCAAGAGGACTAGCGTTCCTCCTCCGGAAGAATGGTTCGAAGCACTCCGGTTTTGATGAGACCGCGTCCAATCAGATAGGCCAGGAGCCCACCCAGGACCGCGCCGCTGATCACAATGGAAGCCACCTGGACGAAGATAACCCAGAGCTGTAAGCCCGCGTAATGGCTGTAATAGAAGTCGAGGATGTAGGAAAAAACGCCGGCTATCACCCCCGCAAGAATAAGAACGGCCAGGTCATACCTCTTGTAACGGAAGAGGGCAAAGACCAGCTCGCATCCTACCCCCTGGACGAGTCCCCACAGAAGGGCGGTTATTCCCCACTGGGTGATGACGCCTTCGATAGCTGCGGCCACCACCTCGCCGAGAAGCGCGGCTCCCGGCTTACGAATGAGGTAGGGTACCAGAGTTCCTCCCGTGAACCAGAATCCAACAAAGAGGTAGTTGAGTCCAATAGAGCCTAAAGGACTCGTGAGTGCGGTGAAAAAGGTCCATCCCCACCACAACACACCCAGGGCAACGGCGAGAACGAGAAGGATGACGATCTCGTTCAGCTTATACATCTTTACGGCCATAGCTCACCTCCGTTGAGAGAGAATGCACGTCAGCCCAATCAAGGCTGATCGTATAAAGCTCGTTGTGGGGGTAAATAAGTCAGGTTTCCTACGCTGGAATTATCCAGATCAGGTTCAACGGGTTTATTCTCAGGCTCTCCGGAAAGAACCACCCCACGACTATTTCTAATATAATGCTAGAAGAGAGATGAGTCAAGATGGAGGCTTTTGTGCTGGCCTAGTGGCCCTTATCGCGGTATTTCCGGACCTTATCTTCGGAGCTACCGATATCCGTGCCCGAGAAGATCTTTATGTAGCTCGCAACATGATCGACCCCTGCATCGAGAATAGCCTTGTGGGCCTGTTGGGCGACCTCGAAGAGCTTTTCGAGGGGACCTTCGACCACGGTTTCTAGGGGTCCGACGGTGTAGGGAAGTCCGGAATCGTCAATGGCCTTGATCGCTCGATCGACGAGGGCGTACACCTCTTCTTTTGTTTTGCCTGCGGCACGGGGCAGGCACTGTATGGCAAGAGCGGATTTCATTGTCATCCCCTTTTTGGCCGGCATTATTATAATCTAGTCGGAAGCAGTTTGCCTATCATCTGCAGGCCATTTCACGATTGTGAAAGAAACGGTATTGCTCTCTTGTTTGAAATTCCTAATTACCGTGTCGGCATCCTTGCACTTGTCGATTATCTCCTTAGGATCATCGCTTTCAACGTTGTAGCTCTCCGCCGCTTCCCATTTCCCTCCATCTTTTTTTGGTTCCCAGAAAAAGAGAGTGCTGCTTTCGGATGGGAGTTTGGACTGGACATTAGTATCTGATAATCCTGCATAGATTAATTCATTAATTGAATTGCGGTTTTCGATGGGGGAGCGATACTGTAGATATCGATATTCACAGCTTTCTGAAGTTGTATTGTCTTGGTGCCAAACTCGAGTCTCTCCCATGTCTTTTAAGGTGACATTCTCGGGCAGTGTGTCCCGTAAAAGCTCCGTCGAAACGAGGGAGAGCAAGGTTTGCCTGCCATGGCATGTGCTCAGCAGGCGAGCGACCCGGTTGATGGCAGGCCCGTAGCAGTCCTTCTCCCGTTCCTCCGCTTCACCAGTATGCAGAGCCATCCTGACGAGGATGGGCTTGGGAAGATCCCAGGTTTCGGCTTTCAAGGCCAGTTGGGCCGCTTTCATCTTGTGTGGATTGCTCTGCCAGAGCTTAGTGCTTCCCTGAATATCGGTAAAAAGGAAACGTTAAGGTTCCTGTCGGTAGGTCGCTCACAGGTCCCTCTCGCGCATACTCAATGGGATTAACTAATTCTAATGAGTACGATAATATTTACAGCCACTTTTTTAACTAAATGCTGAGTTTATTTTAAGTCATATAGATGAAGGGTATTGCCGCTGCTAGGGTAGCGGCGGCCGAGTCTTTTAGTCGAGTGCTATTCCAGCAGGAAAGTCGAGTCCCGTTGTTACAAGATCCTCCACACCGCTTCCGTCAAGATTGGCCCGTTGAATTTTGTCTGTTCCCCAATCGGTCCAGTACATCTTGCCGTTTTCGAGGTCCAGGGCAATACCCCAGGGAGTAACGAGCCCTGACGTGACGAGGTCCTCCACGCCGCTTCCGCCCAGGTTCGCTCGTTGAATTCTTCGCGAACCTGATTGGTCGATCCAGTACATCTTGCCGGCGCCGACGTCGAGAGCTATTCCGATAGGTGCTGTCACGGTGACGAGCAGCTCGCTTCCCGTTCCGCTGAGATTCGCTCGCCTGATCTCATTGTTGCCAGAATCTGTCCAGTACATCTTTCCCTCAGCGGTATCGAGGGCGAGACCGTCTGGATTGCTGAGGCCCGTCGTTACGAGGTCCTCGATACCTGTTCCATTGAGATTCGCTCGCTGGATCTTTTTATTGGCGACTCCTTTGTCGATCCAGTACATCTTACCGGCGTCGACGTCGAGAGCTATAGGGGATGGGAAATCGAGACCGATAACCAGAGGTTCCACATTCGTACCATCCAGATTGGCACGTTGAATCACTTCGCCGCCCGTCTCGGTCCAATATACCTTGTCGCCGTCCACATCCAGCGCGATGCCGTAAGGCGCGCCAAGGCCGGTGACGAGATTCTCGGTCGCGCTTCCGCTGCTGTGCGCTCGGTGAACCATGTTCGTGCCGAAATCCACCCAGTAAATCATGGGTTCGCTGTCTCCGTTGCCGGAGCCGGATGGGCTGCCGCAGCTTGCGAGAAGCAAAACCGAATAGACGGCAATAAAAAGCAACGACGCGAGTGACTTTTTCATTGATTCCTCCAGCTCAATTTAATTAGTGCATCTAGGCGACGGGGCATAGTAGATTCGACTTGAGAACTTCTCGTTCCCCGCTGCCTATGGCGATGGCGTCTTCGAGATAGCTCTCGATGCTCCCATATTCTCTTGCGATCTCGTCATAGGATGCTGCCAGGTACTCCGCTCGAGCATCGGCCACCGCTTGAGCCGACTTCTCTGCTATCTTGTATTTTTCTTTCAGATGTCGGCCCAGATCTCGATGATGCTCATTTGACAAGAGGTAGTCTTTCTCTATCTCTTTGTATTCAACGCCCAGAGCCGACAGGAGCAGGGCGACCATAAAACCCGTTCGATCCTTTCCCGCAGTGCAATGAACAATCAATGGGAGATTGGATGCGTCCAGAAGGACGCCGAAAAAGCCCTTTACCTGGTCTACAAAGGATCGTGCAAAAGTTCGGTAGATCCCAACCATGAGATCGGCCCCGTCTCTTTCCTGGACTTGGTTTGTGGGAATTTCTTGTAGCCGGGATATCAGACCCTCGATTTCCGCATTGAAGATGGGAAGGTTTAGCAGGCGGATGCTGTCCCCGAACGGAAGCGGAGGAAGGTGGCTTTCGAAGAGCTCGCGCCCTCTCAGATCGACAATGGTTTTAATTCCGAGCCCAGCCAGGATGTCGACATCAGCTTCGCTTGAATGCGACAGTCGCCCCGATCGATACACAAGGCCGTTTCGGATGGTCGATCCGTCGCCGACGGGGATGCCTCCAAGATCGCGGAAGTTCCTTATATTTTCAAATTGAAAAATGCGTTTCGCTGCTATCGACATCGATATCAACTTAGCATTGATGTCGATTCAGGAGCAACGGACAAACGGATATTTCGAGTCCGAATCGGGCTTTTCAGCTTTGCTTGCGGATGGGCAGCTTTCTGCCTCCCCGCAGATAAAGGGGTATGCGATCCAATGGAGCCTCGGCCTTGACCTTTTGGCCGCCCTTCAGTTTCTCGTCGGTCCATGCGCAGACCCAATTGACCCCTTCGGGCAGATACACCTCTCTGCTTCTGGCCCCCGCCTCGAGCACTGGTGCTATGAGGATATCAGGACCAAAGAGGAACTCGTCCTCGACGGACCAGCAGGTTTCATCTCCCGGGAAATCGAAGAAGAGGGGCCGCATGGGCGGCAATCCCGATTCGTGGGCCTTCTGCATCTGCTCGAGTATGTAGGGCTTGAGTCGTTCCCGCATATGGAGGATCTCGCAGATAATTCCATATGCCTCGTTGCCAAAGGACCACGCCTCGTTGTCCTTACCAGTGAAGCTCTCGATATCGTCGGGACGTTTATAATCAGGCGCCGTCCTGAAGCCATGGAGGCGGAAGAGGGGACAGAAAACCCCGTATTGAAACCACCGAACCACCAGCTCTCTGAACTTGGGATCATCGGGATCACCATCAAAGAACCCCCCGATGTCTGTGGTCCACCAGGGAATACCGCTCATGGCCATATTGAGCCCGGCCTTTACCTGCTCGGCGAGAACCTCGAAAGTCGACAGGATGTCCCCCGACCAGACGGCGGCGCCGTAGCGCTGACTGCCCAGCCAGGCTGATCGACAGAGGGTCACTACATCCTGCTCTCCCTCACCCCGCATACCATCGTAGAATGTCAACTGATTCATCAGCGGATAGAGGCATCCGACTTCTTCGCCGTTTCCCAGGTGGTAGCGTTGGTTGTCCCTATCATAGGGCATCATGGTGGGCTCACAGGCATCGAGCCAGAAAACCTTTATGCCGAATCGATAGTAGTTCTCCCGGATCTTCTCCCACACGTAGCGACGCGCTTCGGGATTAGTAGGATCGTAGAGGTGCATGGAGGGCATTCCGGATTCTCCCGTATCCTGGTAAGGTTTGAATCCGGCGCTGCCCCGTTCGGCACGCACGAGCAGTCCTCTCTCCGACATCTCTTCGAAGTTCTCGCTGCTAGGATTGACCGTTGGCCAGAAGGAGACCATGACCCGTACTCCCATGTCTGCCAGCTCCTCGACCATGGCTTTGGGATCGGGCCAGCAGGCGGGGTCGAACTTCCAATCTCCCATTTTTGTCCAGTGAAAGAAGTCGATGACGATAACCGAGAGCGGCAAGCCGCGACGTTTGTACTCTCGGGCTACGTTCAGAAGCTCTTCCTGGGTCCGATAGCGGAGCTTGCATTGCCAGAATCCGGCTGCCCATTCGGGCAGCGGGGGAGAGTATCCCGTGATATCTGCGTATCGGGACATGATCTCTGCAGGGGAGTCCCCGGCGATGACGATATAATCGATCTGCCTCGAGGCGTTTGCGGCCCAGCAGGTACCGTTGACGGCCAGCTCGACCCGGCCCACAGCCGGATTGTTCCAGATAAAGCCGTAGCCTCTGCTCGAGAGAGCGAAAGGAATCGCGATCGCTGTGTTCTCGTGGGCCAGCTCGATAACGCAGCCCTTCTGATCCAATCTTCCGTGCTGATGTTGACCCAGTCCGTAAAATTTCTCCCCCTCCTGTGCCAAAAAACGGACTTCGAGCCTGAACAGATCGCTGCTGAGGCTTTTGATCTTGAGCGCCCGGTTCTCGAATATAGAGAGGCGCATCGGCATCTCCTCAAGCAGCAGCTTACCATCAGAGCTTCTGCAAAAGCGGATCCGGCCGCCGGAGGAGATCTCGGCTCGCAGGTTGCCGTTGACAAGAACCGCGCCTTCTGTGTTCGCATCTGTCTTCGGTTTAGTAGTTTTGACCTCGTTCATCGGCCAGCTCTGCTCCACGATTTCCCGTCCTCTTGTGGCGCGGATGCGCACAGCGTCCTCGCCCCACGGCTGTGCCCAGACGATCTCTCCGCCTTTAGTCCAGACAATCTTGTTCTTCTCGACGCGAAATGGATTCATGACTCATTGTCTCCTTTCGAATCTAGCGATCCGGCGCGACAAATATGCTATCATACGACCGCGGGTGTGGGCCAGGCGCTTCCATCCATGCTAGCTCGTCTCTCTTCCAAGGTTACAGGCATAGCAGATTGACAGGACAAGAGGCGGCCATTACCATTCAGCAGCCACGAACGGAGGCGAAAAGAATGAACGATCTATTCAGCGTTGAAGATCGGGTAGTCCTGATCACAGGATCGAGCCGTGGTTTAGGCTATACCTTTGCCAGGGGTTTTGCGAAAGGCGGTGCCACGGTCATCATCAGCAGCAGATCAGAAGAGAATGTCGAGAAGGCGGTTGGCTCGATAAGATCGGAGGGCGGTCGTGCAGAAGGATACCCTTTCGATGTATCGGACCGGGCCAACGTGGTTGAGCAGATCGAGAAGATACAAAAGGATCTGGGCAAGATCGATGTGCTGATCAACAACGCGGGTATCCACAGAAGGGCGCCTCTCGAACAGCTTACCGAGGAGGAATGGACGCAAGTAATCGATGTAAACCTCAATGCGGTGTTTATTGTGTCGAAAAATGTTGCCCTTGGAATGATAGATCGGAAGCAGGGCAAGATCATCAATATCTCTTCCCTGAATTCCTGGGGTTCGAGGCCGACCATCGCCAACTACTGCGCCTCCAAGGGAGGCCTGAATGCATTGACGCGATCGATGGCCACGGAGTGGGGAAAATACAACATCCAAACCAACGCCATCGCCCCTGGCTATTTTATCACCGACCTCAATAAGCCTTTGGTGGAGGATCCCCAATTCGACGAATGGGTGTGCAGAGAGGTGCCTCTCGGCCGATGGGGAGATCCCGAAGAGCTGGTGGGAACCGCAATCTATCTGGCTTCGCATGCTTCAGATTATGTCAACGGGCATGTCGTTTTTGTAGATGGGGGCTGGAGCGCCTGTCTATAGCCGCTCTCATCAGCAGCTCTTCCGCTTTTTTGAGGGATTCTCTATCGTCCACATCGATCCACCAGCAGTCGCCGATGTCGAAGGCTCGGGCCTTCTTCTGATTCGCCAATATAGACATTGCAGCGTCAAACGAGTCATTTCCCCCGCTTGCGGCCTCCTCCAGTGCTTCGAAGATCGAAGCTGAGCAGAGAAAAATCCCCGTGTCAAAGGCGTTGTACGGGCTGATGTTCCTTCCTATATCAACAATTCTCCCATCGACCACTTGGACTCGCTTTACGTCTAGCGGATCGACGTTTTCCGAATCAACGGTTTTGTAATCGACCGCCAGGATCAACTCTCCAGGCGCAAGACTCTGATGTTGGATTCTGTTCAGAATGGATGCATCGAAGAGGTGGTCTGACATCAGGAGGACAAAATTACCCTTTATAAAAGGTTTGGCCTTGAGAACCGATAGCCCGCTTCCCCTTTCCCACTCGTTGTTGATAACATGAACGATGCGGACGTTTTCCCTGATTGAAAAGGTATCGAGAAATTCCCGGACGCTATCACCCTGGTAGCCGGTAACGACGTGGAACTCTCTCAATCCGCTCTTCATAGCGGTAAGGATGACCCGTTCTATGAGGGGAATCCCGAGAAGAGGCGTGAGTGGCTTGGATTCACTGAGCTCTGCCAGTCGGCTTCCGCGACCAGCGGCAAGGATAAGGCAGGCCATAAGTCTTAAAGCTCAAACAGCTCGCGATCGAAGTTTGTGAGGAATTCAGCACCGTTCTCATTCACAACTACCATATCCTCCACCCGCAAATAGTACTCACCGTCGTGCCAGAGCTTCGGCTCGATGCACATCACCATTCCCTTCTGAAGCGGTTGAGTGTTTTCGGGAATCAGCCACGGATCCTCATGTACCTCGATACCGATCTGATGCCCCGCTTCACCGGTGGAGAGCCTGGCACGGAGATAATCGCCGAATCCCGCTTTGTCCAGAGATGCTTCGATACTGGGGAAGATATCGCATACTCTCATGTTTTGCGGTTTCATCCTGCCGACAGTATCTACAACAGCGTTCTGGAGCGCTCTGTAGCCCTCCTTCACCTCTGTTCCTGCTTTGCCCCAGTAGACGCTCCTACCCCAATCAGAGCTGTAACCCTCGATCACAAAACCCAGGTCGAAGAATATCGTGGTGCCGGGCTCGAGGCCCTCATCCATCTCATATCCGTAAATACTGCCGCTAGGTTGGGATCCGGATCTGATGAATCCGGCCACAGGCGGAAACGATACGTCCTCGGCACCCATTCTCCGGCCACTCAGCTCGATTTCGAGGCCAAGCTCTCGCATTGTTACACCGGACGTGATCTTTGGGATAATTGTCTCGATAACCTGGTCCGTATGTCTGGCGGCAAGCCTCAGAGCCTCGATCTCCGAAGGTTCCTTTATCATGCGAAGGTGATCCAGGAGCATGTCGCCGTCACAAAACTCCGCACCTTTAAACGAGCGGAGCACCTCCAGCCAGGACGCAGTTTTGAGGTTCTCCCCAATGCCGAGCCGGCCGCCGGACCATCCTACGTCTTCAGCCGCCTTCGTGATGGCCTTTGCGAATGGCTCGCCGCGTTGCAGTATCCTGACGTCACCGATTGGGCAATCTCCGATGTTTTGTGCGGATAAAGCGGAGAGAATAAGCGCGGGCTTTCCCTCCATCGGAACCAGAAGAATATCCTCCTTGCGAATTCGATCGATTCCACTTCTCCATCCAAGCGCCAATCCGGTGAGGTACTGGAAATTGGGACAGGAACCGTACAGAGTCAGATCGATTCCTGACTCCGACATAGCTTTCTGGAGGCTTTCCAACCTCCCCTCGAAGTCCATACTAGAGTGAGTTATACCACTTTGCCAGCGCTTCGCCTATGAGATGGGGATTGTCCTCCTGCGGATAATGCATGGCAAACTCCTTGCGTTTTATCTTATAAGAATAGTAATATTTAAGTGAGCAGGCGAGTGTCTGGATTGATTGACACCACTTCGGTATCTTGTTACACCGGCCTGAATGAACGGGAAGGAAGCCTCATGAGCGAACATTGGATCCTGGACTACCTGAATGTGGAAAAGCGCACAATCCCCCTGGTGGACACAAGGCTCTCCTGGAGGGACATCCTGGGGCACTGGAGGGTGAGATGGGGCTTTGGGCGATACAGGTTTGCCGTGAAGCCGGGTCTATATGGAATTGGGAAAAATGGCAAGGGTCCCACTCCCGATTCGCCTGTTTTTGTTACGGCAAATTACAAGATGTCCTTTGATTACCTCCGAAAAGCGCTTGCAGGAAGGACGGCTTGGATCCTCGTTCTGGATACGAGAGGAATTAACGTGTGGTGCGCTGCAGGTAAGAAAAGCTTCGGAACACAGGAATTGATAGATCGAATCGAAGAGGTTGGACTGAAAAAGATCGTAAACCACACTACTCTGGTACTGCCGCAGCTGGGAGCTACAGGAATTGCAGCTCACCGAGTGAAGGATGAGACGGGGTTCCGAGTCGTATACGGTCCCGTGAGGGCTGAGAGTCTAAATAGGTTTATCGAAGAGGGCTACAGGGCTGATGAGGCTATGAGAACCGTGACCTTCAACTTCATGGATCGATTGGTTCTCGCTCCTGTGGAACTGGTGGGTAGCCTCAAGCTATTGCTCTTCATCTTGCCTTTTGTCGTGCTCTTTCATGTTCTTCGAAACGGAACCCTCCAACCTGCCGTCTTGATCGAAGCGGTACCTTATGTAGGAGCCCTTCTTGTGGGGAGCGTGCTGGTCCCGTTGCTGTTGCCGTGGATTCCCGGAAGGTCTCTCGCCTTAAAGGGATGGCTGCTTGGTGCTGTCTATTCTGTCGCGTTAGGCTTTCTGCTGCAAAAAGGGGTGGTCCCAATGGTCGTTGACCTGCTGCTGCTGCCGGCTATATCTTCATTTATAGCGCTGAATTTCACAGGGGCGACAACCTATACCTCGCTTTCGGGAGTTGTCAAAGAGATGCAGTACGCCCTTCCCCTTTTGGCGGTATCAGCAATCGCCGGTGTGGGTCTTAAAATAGCAGCGCTTTTCATTTAGCCGCGCTTATTATAGGTGAGGAGGACAGTTTGCCGCTTGAATATTTGAAGAATGTTGTGACTCTGAAGCTTCATCAGGAAAAGTGTATAGGATGCAAAATGTGCCTAACGGTGTGTCCTCACCGCGTCTTTTCCTTTAGCGATTCAAAAGCCGAGATTACGAACCGCGATCTCTGCATGGAATGCGGTGCATGCATGATGAACTGCCCTACGGGCGCCTTGGAGGTAAGAGCGGGGGTGGGTTGTGCGTATGCCATCCTGCGCAGCAAGCTGAAGGGCGGTGAGCCGAACTGTGGATGCTCGTCAGAGAAATCTTCCTGCTGTTAGTAAAGTCCGGATATGATGAAGATTGCTAATGTCTGTGAGAAATGCGGACTAGGTTAGCCTAAGGGTTTTGAGGTCGTTTTCAAGAATTTCGTCTTTCTGCTTGAGAACCTGCTCGAGGTTATCCCTTGCGTTGAAGGCTCTGCCTGTAAACTCGTCAAGGCTCCCACTAGCGAGCTCGACCGCCAATTCAGCCGCTAGAGTCGGCGGCACGTCCTTTTTTTCTTCGAACATCTTCCGGATTCGGGGGAGCCACTGTTTTCCCTCGTCTGTTGTCAGCTGATACTCCGTCATGGCTGTTCGTACCAGGCCCGGACTCATGGCGAAGACCGTAATGCCATACTCCTTTACCTCCTCAGCCAGGCATTCGGTGAACCTCATTACCGCAGCCTTTGAGCTCCCATATCCGGAGCCGTAGGGGAAGGGAGTCGCCGTGCCCCCGCCTATCATGTTGAGAATTCGGCCCTTTTTGCGACTGATCATGCCCTGTAGCACTCTTCGACAACACAGAAAAACCCCGTACAGGTTGATCGTCACATCCCGCCACCACATATCTGGATCCACTTTGAAAACCGGGCCAATCGCAGCGAAGCGACCCGCGTTGTTCATCAAAATATCTATGGGGCCGAGTTCCCTCTCGACATTTTCGACCATACTCTCCACCTGTGCTTTGTCGGAGACGTCAGTGGAATGCATGAGAGCTTCGCCCCCTGAATCGATGATTTCTGAGTGGACCTGCTCGAGCTGTGACGTTGTTCGTGAGATCAATGCAACCCGTGCACCCTCCCGCGCAAAGGCCTTTGCGATAGAGCTGCCAATCCCTCGTCCTGCACCGGTTACCAGGGCAACTTGATTTTTAAGCTTCATTGATACCTCGTTTTTCCGTAGTCTGTTTAAAAGGAGCTCTAGTAAACCCGAGATTTCGACTGCCACATATCCGGATTGGTACCCAAGGTCTTTTTCAGCGGATCGGTGGCCTCGTTCAATTTGGCAATGTCTGATGCGCTGAGCTTGAGTTCTACGCTTTTGATGTTTTTGTGAAGTTGCTCCGGGCTTCGGGCGCCCGCCAGAACCGATGTGACCACAGGCTGATGCAGAAGCCAGGCCAGCGCAACTTCGTGCGTCGGTTTTCCCATCTCCTCGCAGATCTGCAGGAATTTCCCTATTGCCTCAAAGGTCTCCTGCTCACAGCCGTTCTCGCTGTGTCGAGCCTCGGGACGGGTCTTTGAAAAGTGTCTCGACCGAGCGCGTCCCTCAGGAACCTCGTCGGCGTTTCGAAACTTGCCTGTCAGCAGGCCCTGGGCCAGTGGGCTGTAGCAGAGGATTCCTATTCCGTGCTTTTCGCACATCGGCCGTATCTCATACTCGATGGCCCGCCAGATCAGATTGTAGGGCAGCTGATTGCTCTCGCACCGCCAGTTCGTCATGAGCTCGGTGAGTCCGCGGGCGCCGAAATTGGATACGCCAATGGCTCGGATTTTACCTTCCTCTTTTAGCTTAAGCATCGTTTCCATCGTGTCTAACAGGGGAATCTTCGGATTCGGCCAATGAATCTGGTAGAGATCCAGGTAGTCCATGCCGAGTCGCTGCAGGCTCGCCTCGCAGGACTTTCTTAGAAACGGCCCCGCCAAATTGTTACGATCGACCTTAGATGCGACGATCGCTTCGCTTCTGCGGTCCGCCAGCGCCTTGCCCAGCACGACCTCCGATTCTCCATCGCTGTAAGCCTCTGCGGTGTCGAAGAAATTCACTCCGGCTTCGAGAGCGGCGTGCACCGTTTTGATCGAGGTGCTTTGATCCTGATCGCCCCAGACGGCGTCACCGGCAATCTGCCAGCATCCCATCGCTACAACTGATACCTGAATGTCCGTGTCTCCAAGCTTTCTGTATTCCAAATTTTTCCTCCCCGTTTGACGTTTATAGGGGCGACCAGGCAAAAAGTCAACCCAGATTCGAAAGCAACTCCGGATACATCGTCCCCACGGAAACGAAATCTTCGACAGGGCTAAGGTCTACTCTTCCCTTAATGCCCTGGAGGGTGGAAATAAAATCCATTCGCTTCTCCCTGTAGGTTTTTCGCATCAAGGGAAACCAGCTACGAAGATAATCGTTTGCATCGATCCATTTTGAAAACCAGTGGTCCATTGTTTCAGGACCATGGTCGAGGAGATTTAAAAGAAGCAGTGTGCTCAGGGCTGACTCAGTCTCCCCGCAGCAGCCGTGAACCCGTGTTTTATCGCCTCCCGTTGCTGCAGCCCATTGGAGTCTCAGATTTTCCCTTCCCTGATAGCAGCCGAGGAGATAGAGGACGCAATCGTCGGGCAGTGAGAGATCGCCGGGAGCCAAAGCGCTTTTTCCGCCGTCACTCAAACGAGCCGACTCTTCGGCTCCGTGCCCCGATATGAGAATCCATCTGAGACCTCTTCGCCCTCCAAGGGCGATCGCGTTGCCGTTCCATGTCGATTTCTGAGCTCGAGGCAGCCGCCCGAGGAGATCACTCGCTTCCTGAATGCCGCGAAATTGGGCATCCGAAGGCTCGGAGCAGTTGATGATGAGGTAGCGTGTTCCGTGAGCAATGGTCTGCATGGGGGTCTGCATGGGCTTTTACAATATCCGGGGCTGCATAGCTTTACAAGGGCAGAGGAAAGCGGCTATACAGTAGCTACCATACTTACGGGAGTGACGAATTGAACACAGAAAGACCCGCCATCGCTCTTACGATGGGAGACCCATCCGGCATCGGGCCCGAATTGATCCTCAAGGTTCTTTCCGTGGCCGATGTGTATCAAAGGTGTCGCCCCTTTGTTCTAGCCGATCCGAGGGTTCTCTCTATCACCTCAGAAGCTGCGGGCCTCGAAGTGGAGATCAGATCCATCCAAGATCTTTCTGAAGCGGAATTTCGATTTGGACATATAGATGTTTTGAAACCCGAAGAGGTCGATGTGCCCAAGGTGGAATGGGGCAAGCTGAGCGCCGATATGGGCAAAGCCGCGGGATTGTGCCTGACTGAGGCTTACGTGCTCGCACAGAGGGGAAAAGTGGATGGAGTTGTCTCTGCTCCTCTCAACAAGGAAGCCTTTCACATGGCCGGCTTCGAGTACCGCGATGAGCTGGACTATCTACGAGATTTCACAAACTCGCAAGACGCCCTTCTCCTGGGATTGGCAGGGCGCTTTTGGACCGTGGCCGTCGCCGAGCATGTTTCCTTCCGATCGATTCCGGATCTTGTAAAGACGGAGCGGATTCTCTCCTATACTCGTCGGATGAACAAGACTCTAAAAGCGGTGGGCATCGAGGCCCCTCGGATCGCTGTGGCGGCTCTCAATGTGCATGGAGGTGAGGGAGGGCTTTTTGGAAGAGAGGAAATCGACGAAATCGGACCGGCTATCAAACAGGCCCGGGCTGAGGGAATTGGGGTAAACGGGCCGATTCCGGCGGATGCCGTGTTTGTGTCTGCTGTGAGGGGCGAATACGATGGGGTTGTCAGTATGTATCACGACCAGGCCAATATAGCGAGAAAGCTGCATGCGCCTCGTCGGGGGGCAACGATATTTGTAGG